>NZ_JBTSLF010000014.1:0-28422 GCF_054640775.1 Candidatus Aquicultor sp.
AAGCAAATCCAACTGCAACAACATGTAAAGGAGGTGAAGTATTATGAGAATTAAACTTTTAGCTATTGTGATTGCCGGCGTGCTTGTGCTGGGCGCTGGTTACACGGCTTTGTCGTTTGCCAGCACGGCGCAGCCGAGTTCAATCCCATCTACCCCGGATCGGCAGCAGGTTACCTCGCAGCAGGTTACCCCGCAAGCTGATGCCAGCAAAGAAGTGAAGGATGCCGGTGAAGCATCTGGAGCCGAAACAGTTGACGCTCAGGAGAAGGGCGGAACTGAAAAGGAAGTAACAGAAGCGAGCGGAGCGGCTGAAAAGGAATCAGCCGGTGAGGCAAAGAACGAAGCACAGGAAGACAAAGGTCTTGCGGGTGGTGGACACCAGGACAAAGAAGGCGCCGACGTTGATCACCAATTCGAAGGCTCCGAATAAGCCCAAACAATCATTACATCTCACTCAGTTAACTGGTATCGGTCTGTATGACCGATACCAGTTAACTCTTTTACATCTGCATTTACTGCAACTTACCATCTATATGTTGGGGTAGGCCGATCATAGAAACTCCCAGGTTTTAACCAGCAATATCCTAAACCCTTAGCTGACATAGGAAGGGTTTTATCCGCTGATTTCAAATGCAAACTTTTCCACCTTGTTTAGGCTTGGTGGAAACGGGTAAACAATGGACGCAAGGGATAGCAAACACTTTACAGACCCATACTAGGTTTTTAGTTGCACATCCGGGGAATGGGTCTCGAGCACAGGTTAGGCTTGCTCGCTCAAACGCACTAACGAAGTGAAAGGCGGATCGGTAGGTGGAGAAAACATTGCTGTCGCTAAATGAGGTCGCCTCGAAGTTGGAAATGGTATCCGAGGCCGCACTTAACAACTGGTCAGAATCGTTACGCGGAGCCGTGAGCGACGAGCTGCTGGAGTATTTTAAGCAGAGAATCCGCTTTATTCTGGAAAGAATGGATCGCGGTTTTGCGGTAGAACTCGGTACGGCCCGGGCATTTGCCGGGTGTGAGGAGTTATCATCAAATTCCCTCCCGGTTAGTGAGAAGGACTACTGGCTTGTAAAAGACGAGTTATCAAAGGCGTACAAGCAGCAGATTCAGCTGTTACCCCTCGAGGAATTCGACAAAAGAACTCTGGAGAGACGGGTCGGTTTCTTGATAGATGTTCTTGAGGACTTGGTCGCGGCGAACCTCATATCGGCGCTTTTCAGAAAGTCCGAACAACTCGAAACCGAGAAGCAAAACGTGAGAAAAACACTCTGCGACGTTACCAGGCTTCTTGAGAAAGACCGGCAACGGTTGGCGTTTGACCTGCATGATGGACCGGCTCAGGCGCTCTCAAGCGCGCTCCTGCAAGCCGATATTCTCGAAGATCTGATAGCTTCAGCCGAGGCAAAGCGGGAACTGGCGTCGCTAAAATCCATCCTCGGCCAGTGCCTACAGGAACTACGCTCCTCGATCTATGCGCTCAAACCCCAATTCATCGGTAAGAAGGGGCTTGCCGCAAGAGTGAAAGCATACGCACAACAATTTTCGTCCCGCACCGGGATAAAAGTGGAGCTTACCATCGAGTCGAAAGAAACGGACTTGCCTGAGGTATATGAGATCAACGTTTTCAGGGTCATCCAGGAGGCGCTCAATAACGTTTATAAACACGCCCAGGCCACACAAGTCGTAATCAGCATCTCGTTTAGTGAAGCGGCGCTTTCCTGCAGCGTTGAGGATGATGGGATGGGCTTTAACGTGGGCGCCCGGAACAAACGGGCCCAAGGTCTTAGCGGCTACGGTTTGGCAAGCATGAGGGACAGGGTCGAGCGGTTCTTCGGCACATTTACCATCGATAGCCGGCCGGGCAGGGGTACCTGTATAACCTTCAGTATCCCGATATAGGTGCACGTTGTAATAGAAAACTTAGCGCGAGGGAGGCACAGTAATGGGCCAATTAAAAGTCATGATAGTCGAGGACCATCCCCTGATGCAGATGGGGATAAAGAGAACCTTGGAAAAATTTGATGATATCAGGGTTGTCGGCGAAGCGTCGACGGCGAAGCGTGCGATGGAGATCGTCGATTATGCCAAGCCCGACGTCATCATTATGGATGTAAAGTTGCCTGACAGCGACGGCATCACCACGATGAAAAATATCAGGATGCACTACAAAAACGCTAAGGTCTTAATGTTCTCGGGGTTTGACGACGAGTACTATGTCGTCCGGGCGCTTGAGAGCGGTGCAAACGGGTACCTGCTTAAAAACGTCGGGGGAACCGAGCTTGTGGACGCGGTCCGCCAAGCCGCGGACGGCCTCAACCCGATATCCCCTCAACTGACCGGCAAAGTTATCCCGATGGCCAGGCAGAACACAAAAGTTTCAGACCGGCTGACACCTCGAGAAAAAGAAGTCTGGAAACTGCTGTCAAACGGGGCCTCAAATGCCGAGATAAGCAAGAATCTATTTGTTTCGGAGAGCACGGTCAAGTTTCACATCCGCAATATTTTCCACAAGCTCGGTGTTAAAAACAGGGTCGAAGCCGCCAAAGCAGCGTACCGCTCGACGGTGGCATGACAACCAAGCGACTCCTGTGGACACGAATCCCATTAATTATTTTAAGGGCCGTATTGCGGGCACTACCTGCGAAACCTAGCCTAAAGGTCGGTTAAATACTAACCCTAAGTTTGGAATGATACGCCCTTTTTTATGGAACAAATACATAAACCTTGGTTTTGCTCTTGAAGGAGATGCGGTTTCTTTGAGGCTAACAGGTGGTTTAGGAAGTAAAGATTAGGCATAAGCAGGAAGGAGGAAAACTATGCGGAACCTCAGGAGAATTTTTGCACTGGCGGCTGTCGCGTATCTTATCGCATCGCTGGTTGGCTTAGCGGGAGTATTTGCCAGTTCGTCCGCTCCCTTATCGGTTGATAACGCGAAGGGTGAATCGCTGACGGTAGGTAGTGTAAGCGTATCCAATGACGGGTCCAACCTATCAGTTGTTTTTTCAACGGATAGCGGTTACAGGTTGAACTTCACCGAAATCACATTCAGGGGTAACCCGGGTGGAGTTACAAGAGCGATGTCGGACGGTAGGACACAGTACCTGACTTCTAAATCGGACAACAACCATAGTTACTCGATTCCGCTCTCTGAGATAAAGAACAGCGATGTAACCATATTCGCATCGGCGGACGTGGTTGTTAACAACCACGTCACACATACCAAAAAAGCATTTATGAATGTCGAGTTTAAAGTACCTGAGACCGAACGGTCGACGACCACAACGCAGGTAACGACACCAAGCACAACGTGTTCGACTGCGCCGTGTTCGACAAGCTCCACCGCACCCGCCGCGACTAGCACGACTGTGGCGGGAGCCACAAGTACGACCGCGGCGCCTACGACAAGTACGACCGTTGCGCCTACGACATCTACGACGCAGCCCGGCACGACGATGACTGTTCTGGCGAGCACTACCTCGACATCGGTAATAAAACTTGTGACGACGACCACTCGCCCCACAATTTCGAGGAAGAGGTTGCCATTTACCGGTATGGAGTATAACTGGTACCTGATAGGCATAATGCTTGCGCTAACGGGCATGGGGCTGTATGCAGGTTCGATACGCAGGTCTAATTAAGGTGACAGATGCTGTAAGCCTTAAGTGGGTTTGTGAAGGGCCGGCTCGGTCTGCCGGTCCTTCAATATGGAACAAAAGTACTAAAAACACTAGCCGCAAGGACAGTTAAACACTGACCCAAAGACGGAAGTAAGTTCGGCGGCCGGGTAGTAGCATAGAATCAAGGAACACGAGAAGTAAACCATTATGAGTATTTGTTTAAAGAAACGAAGCCATACGAGGATCCATATGATTAAGGCATTAGTAGTTGATGATGATACAGTCTTCCAGAACCTGCTGAGCAAGCTTTTGGGCTCACACGGCATCCACGTCGTGGGGCGGGCCTCAAGGCTTGAGCAGGCAATCATGCTTTATGAGGCCACCTGGCCGGACGTCGTACTGATCGGCCTTAGCTCGGTGGATAAGGACAAGCTGGAGGGGCTCTCTAAAATCAAGGAGCTGGATCCAATGGCAAAAGTCATCGTCCTCTCGATATTCGATTCGGTCGAGGATGTTGCGCACGGGGCGGAGGCCCTGATCGATGCTTACGTCATCAAGGGCTCCTCATCAAGGAAGATCGTCAGCACGGTAGAAGGAGTCATCGCTGACAAAAAAGACCAATAAAGAGTAATAGCGACCGATTAGGCTTCAACAGGTAACTGTAGAGCATAGAAATTCAGCAAGTTTAGCGAGTTTAGCAAGATACGATTGATGAAAGGAGGTGAACAATTAATGAAAAAATTCCTAGTTATAGCTTTAGCGATGGCGTTATTGCTCAGTATGAGCAGCGTTGCATTTGCTAGGGTGATAAACGAGAGAGACCTTAGCAGTTTTAAAGGTGGCGCTGAAGTCAAAGGGGACATTATCAAGCATATCTTCTTTGACAACGACGTAGCGGCTTATACCGGAGAGGCCAATGCAACCGGTAACGGAAGTCTTACCGTTGTTAAGGGCACAAGCGAGGCCGATGCATGTGGCGAGGAGGGCTGTGCTACAAACGATAGCTCGAAAGACGTCACCAATGACGGTACCGCCGATGCTTACACCAACCCTGCAGACGCCCTTAACCAGGCGAACAACTCGGTGGAGAACTACATAACGGAGGATGCCGAGGCTACGGCTGATTGCGATGTTTGCGTAACCGCCGAACTCGAGCGTGACGGTATTATGACCCCAACGCACGCGTTTGTAGATGGCAACGAGGATGGCAAGTGCGACATCTGCGGTTGCTGTCCGGCTTCTATCGATGGCGACATCAAGGAGTTCATCGGCATCAGCAACTATGTTGACGCTACAACCGGTGATGCTAACGCGACCGGTAATGCTTCAGCCACCATCATCGATCAGAATGATAAGGCGAAAGCTTGCAATGACGGCACTGCTAGCAACACAAGCAGCGTAACCGTATCTAATACGGGTGATGCTGTTGCTGAGAGCGGCCCGGCTACGGCGACAAACCTAGCAAACAATTATGTTACAGTCGATATCTTCAGAGGCGCAATGTCAAGTAAGACTATTGATATTTGCGTAGATATCATGGCGGACTAACAACCAGTACTTGGGGGAGGACCGAAAGTCCTCCCCCAAAAAAGTTTACTGCAAAGTTTACTACGAGTGTTTAATACATGAGATTGAATATCACTGGTAAGGGATTAACGTAGAGAGCGCTAAAACTTTATGAATTAGCGAAAGGGGGTGAACCGGTGATAAAGAAGAGGATTTTAGCCTGTTTAGTGGTTTTATGCCTCGTGCTCAGCTTATCCGGGTTACCCGCCTTGGCAGATACAGCGAACGAAACGACGCAGGCTGTTACCCAAGCGGATCAGCCTGTTTCTTCGCAAATGCAGGCGGATAGCCAAGACTCAGAACCCACATACAGTAGTGAGCCAACAGGAGATCTTATTCCTGCAGATGGAGCTGATAGGTATTATGATAGCTCCGAGTACGTGCAAGCGCCCCGAACGGGACAAAGATCGACCCCGGTCCAACAAAGCAATGACCCCGTACAGGTCAACGTCGACCAGGATGTAAATGTTATCGTTGATAGCCAGGCACAGGCGACGACCGGGCAAGGGGATTCGCAAGGCACGCAAATCACCAACAGTGTCGGCGGCACATCGCAGGCGGTTGCTGTAGGAGGGTCTGGTGAGCCTGTCGATCCAAGCGACAGCGGTGCGTACGCGCAAAACGGCGTCACGAAGCTGATCGGCAACTTGGGAACGGCCGATGCGTATAGCGGCCAGGCCAAGGCCGATAATACGATGGATGGCAATACCGCGAAGATCAGTTCGGACGTTACGGTATCCGTAGGTAAATACGGCGATATAGACGAGAACTCAAGCATTACCGTAAACGCTTCATTGTATTACCTGGCCGTAATAGCCGGTTTGGCGACTGCAGAAACTGGGGACAGCGACGCCCTTGGATTAGCTGCCGATAACTCGCTCGATAGCAATGACAAAGCCTTTGCGAAAGGCGATGCCGCGTCTTCGTTGGCGGGTGGTATTTATGACGGGAGCGCACTTGCCACTAACGGGAGCGATAATTCAATAGCGAATACCGGCACCGCACTTGCCGCAACTGGTTTGGCGAATGCGGGTAACGATATGCAGGGAAACGACATTGAGATGGCGCCCGTCGTGAAAGCGATCATCAACGTCTGCGGCGATATCATCAACTCGAACGTAACGGTAAATCTGGTCTATAATTTTATAGCGATGATCACTGGCGTTGCGAGCGCCACATCCGGCGATGCCACGGCAGTTGGAGCCGCCGTGGATAATAACATCGACAATTCAACCAATGCGAAGGCCGTTGGCGATGCGCCGGCAGCGACCGCATCGGGCGATGGCTCGTATTCAGACGGAAGCGCGGTTGCCGGAAACGATACGGCTAACCAGATTGCTAACGACGGCCAGGCGGTCGGTGTATCCGGCGATGCCGCGGCGTTAAACTTGATGCAGAACAACGATATCTTCATCTCGCCGATTATCACAAGCGAGATCGATCTTCTCGATAACATGGTGGGTTCCGATGTAACGATCAATATTGTCTACAATTTCTGGGCCCAGATACTGGGTAAAGCGAACGCCACAACAGGAGATGCGGATGCGTTTGGTACGCTTGCGGATAACTCTATCGCAAACACATCGTCGGCGACCGCGATTGGCGATTCTGCCAAGCCGTCTCTTATGAACAATGGGGGGCAGGCAGATGGAGAGGCGATAGCCCTTAACGATACGAGCAACTCCATTATGAACAACGGGTGCGCGACGTCGGTAAGCGGAAATTCAAATTCGCTGAACACCATGACGGACAACATGATCAACCTGTCGCCAACGCTCACAACGGTAACCATGGTTGTAAAACCGTTGCTGAACGGAACGATCGTCATCGATATTGTGTATGATATTTGGGCGAGCCTCACAGGGTCGTCGGATGCGTCGTCGGGCAGTGCTAGCTCGGCGGGAACAGTTTCTGTAAACACGATCGGCAGCAAGTCGGATGCTGTTGCAATCGCCGATGTAACGGCCAACAAGCCGGATGGATCGGCTACCGCCCTCAATTCGTCTGATAACCAGATTTAAAACGACGGTGATGCTAAGGCATTCAGCGGCTATGCCTACGCCAAGAGCGCCATGACGAAAGCGCTGATATCGGTGACGGGGTGTATCGAGGAAGATATACTGGCGGACGGCAAGCAACCCACGATAACTCGCAATAATGCCATAAAAGCGCAGGCGAATGAAGAGGCAAAAGCCCAAACCGGAGATACGGCGGCAACTGGGGATAAAGCTCCGATCAATAAAGTAAACTCCAACGCGGTTTCAAAGAATATCTTTGGAAACGACCAGATATCGATTAATGATCATGACGCTGATATCTGTAATAAGGGCCAAGCTATGGCGATAAGCGGGTATGCTGTGGCAAAGACTGGCTCGACGGAACCGAATGAGACCGACAATGTAATCTTGATCGGGTTTAATCCGGCCAACGAGTGCCCCACAGGTGATTGCGGCCAGGTAAGTGGCGCCGCTCAGCCTGCGGATAACCAAAATGCGACAACACAAGCTAACCCGGATACCAAGAACGGCTCCTCCGGTGGGAACGATACTACACCGTCGACAAATGGCGGTAGCGAGGGCGCCAATGCTGGTGGGCATCAGGACAACATCGCATATGCCGCGTATACTGCAAGCGATTATCTCCCGATTGGCTTGCCATTATGGCTGTGGGCGATCGTATTCAGCATACTGGCTGGATGGGTCAAACTCACGCTTATCGTAAAACCATGGAAGGTATTGAAGCGCTAAACGATTAAGACCTTGTAGAATACATAAAGAAACTCAAACAAGAAGAAGGGCCGTGCGGCCCTTCTTCTTTTCGTGCACATCCCGCATAAGCTCACGTACTGCGAGGCTTCTAAAGGGGGCCATTTCCAGCCGGTTAACGGGCGACTTTATATATCCCCCGAATCAGGTGAGAGGGACGAGATGGCTGCATTGAGCTGCGGATACTATCCTTTAAGCCAGTAATAAGCTGACCTAAAGGATAGTATGACCGATTTTATCAATAAGCTCTTTTACCTGCTCAAACTCAGGACATTAATATGTAGTACTCGAGCACTACAGCCCGAAGTGATAAAGCAATCAAAATAAATGTGTTTGAACTGATTTGTGATTGGCAATAACCTTCAATGCTCCACAGCAAACCAAGTTTAGGATTCCAAATGCGAAAGGAGGTGAACTGAGTGAAGAAAGTTTTAGTAGTAATGCTTGTTTTGGCGCTTGTGCTCAGCATGAGTGGGATGGCTTTAGCTAAGCCAGCCAAGTTTAAGTCAAGACTATCGGTCATCCCGATTGACGGGGGTGGGGTTGGAGGAACGAACGTGTCCTCTATAACCCAGAAGGCCAGCATAACAAATGTGTCTGCCGCATATTCTGGCCCCGCCATCGCCGTCGGTAATGTCGGCGTGACCGTGATTGAAGGCGTCAATTCTAGCGCGAGCTCATGCTCGGGATGTGCGACTAACAACGCAAACATAACGGTCAATAATGAAGGCAGTGCGGAAGCTTATAGCGGTGCCGCCACGGCGACCAACGATACAAATAACTCGATTACTCAGACTAATTCGGTCAGCCAGAGCAACAGCACAAGTATCAGCACGACAATATGCGATCGCCCTGAGGCTGCAAACTAGTACTTGTGGGGATCCGAAGCGCGAGGGTCCAGACAACCCCGCGCTTCGGGCTTAGGCTTCATCAAGTTTAGGATTCCAAATGCGAAAGGAGGTGAACTGAGTGAAGAAAGTTTTAGTAGTGCTATTGGCCTTAACACTCGTATTTGCGATGACCGGAATGGGGTTGGCTAAGCCGATAAAGACAACAAGGACGATACGCACAATCCCGATCGGCGGTGGGGGCGAAACGACCCTCTCTCATATAACGCAGAAGGCCCGCATCATCAACGAGGCATATGCCTCATCTGGCCCCGCCGTCGCGGTCGGCAACGTCGGCGTCACCATCATCAAAGACGTTGACTCATCCGCGAGCTCTTGCTCCGGATGCGCGACGAATAATGCCAATATTACCGTAACCAATACCGGTATTGCCGGGGCTGTATCGGGCGATGCAAATGCAACCAACAGTGGTACGAACTCGATTACCCAATCGAATACCGTTACCCAGTCAAACACAAACAGCTCAACATTAACCGGGCCAGGTGGTCCTGTCGTTATTGGTGAACCGTAGTAGTTGGGATCCGAAGCGCGAGGGTCCAGACAACCCCGCGCTTCGGACTTGGGTTTACTAAAATGGCCGCTCTGATATGCTGGCGGCCATTTTAGATTTCCATCGTTAGTTCGCGGAGAGAAACATCCATTGCCCCTTAACATCCTGCGCGTAGACGTTCCAGCTTTTCTTTATTGGGGCTACATGGGTTGCGGTAATAACCCCATCCACCTTCATAATCGCGACATCCTTATATACCTTACCGGTACCCGGGTGCTTCCAGGTGTCGACGACTCTCGGGGTATGAACGATAAAGTCTTTCAGCAAGATGTTATACTGCTTCTGCATCTTGCTCTTATATTGAATGTAGCTGGCCTTTTCAATCCGGGCCTTCTCATCCGGGTGCAGGTACGAGTAGGTACCCTCGTATTTATTCTCTTTTTTCGTCTGCATCCAGCGGTTTGCCGCTTCGACCGGCGTTAGCGATAGATTAAACGACTCCTCGTTGATTCCTTTATCGATGGTAATCCTCTTGACTACTTTCTCGTACCCTTTTCCCTTGATAACAACCATATGTGCGCCGGTCGGCAGGTTCTTGGCCGCAAAAAAGCCTGGTTTTACCGGGTCGATGTTTTTACCGTCGACGGTGATTTTAAGATCCTTGGCCGACGGTTTCCCAGGGTAATTCTCCATAACCACACCGTTAAGGCTTCCTTGTATACCGAGGGCCAGCTTTGCCGTTTTAAAGACTCCTTTATTGTCGGCATGCGAAAGCCCGGTATACCCGAGACCCGCTAGAAGCGCTACAAGTATAAAGACGCTGGTGATGACCCAGATCGAAAAATACCGTCGCCTGCCTCGCTCTCTTGTTTTTCTAGCCGTGCGCTCCCCGCTCATTGAACTCCTCCTCTACGCTAGTCAGAATGCTGCTCTTTCTTTACCCAAGTGACGGCTTGCAAAAACTATCCGTCATAAAATTATTCAGCAAAGCGGGGCTTTTTTATGCCAAGGTGATTTATTTATCCGACTTAGGGGAAAAATGTAGGCAGCGATTTTAAGCTTGGATCGTGGCTCACTGCAATCCCGGATTATGATAAGAGAGGTTAATGTGGAAGCAAAACAAAGAATGAGTCTGGGCGGCTATCCGCTACGGGGGACAGATTCGGCATCCTGCGTTATCGACGGGCAAACTCTGATAGTCCAATCAAAAGACAGAAGACTCTTCGTTTTAAATGCCACTGGAACAAAGATATGGGAACTCTCCGATGGGAAGCACGAGCTGCGTGAAATCATCAAATCGCTTACTGCAAGAAGCAAAAAACCAGAAAGCCAAATACGTAAAGAAACCGAAGAATTCATCAAAGAGCTTGTCGAAAGGGAGATACTGGTGCTGCTAAAGCACCCGTGGGATGTAGCTGCATAGGTATACGCGTATCTGCAACCTGCCGACATGCAAAGGGGGCGACATGCCGAGCACGAACAACGGTTCTGAGAAGATTCCATTTGTCGATTTAAAAAGCCATCACTCGTTTTTGAGCGCCGAAATCGAGGCGGCCATCACTAAGGTCCTTGCCGAAGGCGGATTTACGCTGGGGAATACGGTCAAAACGTTTGAGGGTGAGTTTGCCGCGTTTTGCGGCACGCGTTATGCCGCCGGCGTCGGCTCGGGAACGGACGCGCTTCACTTTGCGCTGCGCGCTCTCGGAGTAGGTCCGGGCGACGAGGTCATAACCGTGCCCAACACCTTTATTGCCACGGTCGAAGCGATTATCATGGCCGGCGCCCGTCCCGTGTTTGTGGATATCGATGAGGATACGTATCTTATGGACACATCCAAGCTGGAAGGCGCGATTACCAAGAAAACCAAAGCGATTATCCCCGTGCATCTCTACGGTCAGCCCGCTGACATGGTTGAGATCATGCGCATTGCCGCAAAATACGAGTTAAAGGTCGTTGAGGATGCCTGTCAAGCCCACGGCGCCAAACTCGATGGGAACCGTGTCGGTTGCTTCGGCGATGCCGCCTGCTTTAGCTTCTATCCAAGCAAAAACCTCGGCGGGATCGGCGATGGCGGAATCGTTGTGACCAACGATGGGGCTATCCAGGAGCGCATCACGTCGCTTCGAAATCACGGCCAGGTCGATAAGTATAGCCACGTCGAATCCGGTTTCTGTAGCCGTTTGCACGGGGTTCAGGCCGCGGTGTTAAGTGTTAAGCTTAACCACCTCGACCGTTGGAATAAAGCGCGCCGCTACAACGCCAGAGTGTATGATTCATTCTTCAGGGATTCACCTGTCGTCACGCCTGCGCATACCCCGCATCCTGCGGGCGATCACGTTTACCACCTCTACGTTGTGCGCGTCGATGGACGTGACGATTTGAGGGAACACCTTGCCGGGCGGGGGATAGAAACGGGTATTCATTATCCGGTACCGCTTCACTTGCAGCCGTCACTCAAAGAATACGGCTATAAGAAGGGCGATTTTCCGGTTACCGAACGTGTCGTGGAAGAGATCGTGTCGCTCCCGATGTTTCCCGAACTGAAAGAATCCGATATCGAGCGCGTAGCTACAGAGGTTATCAGTTTTCTGAGCGCTCAGGTTAGCGCAGCATAGCTAGCGGCCCCTTTTTTCTCTTATCGAAGAAACCTCTACAAGAAATTCCCCTGGTGAAGACCGGGGGATTTCTTTGCCTGCTAAGGCCGCTTCTATACTCCTACGCCATGTGCAAGGGACGCTGGGCCGGGGTACTGAAATTGGCTTGTCCTCCTACCCTCAATATATAAATAATAAATGGTTGTTTGACACGCTATTCTTAATCTACCAGCGCAAATACCGTTAGCATGATTTGCAGCCCTGTTTTACGACCTGCCCGAACGGGTAATTTCGTTACCTGTCTTCCACTATTTATAGAGATTTGACGCGTTGCCCGGCGCTGGCGCGCTCGATGTTTTTTGCAGGTATCCTGCGGGTGAGCATGATGGTGTTTAAGAGGGTCGTTAGTTTGGCAAAAACCGATGGGACCTGGTCGGCAGAAACAAATAGGAGCTTTTACGAGTACTTTTACAGGGGTGATAACAGTTATGGGACTTAGCGAACAAGTCGAACCCGAACCTATAGATACCGGTAGAGAACCCAAAGCAATGGTGAAGCTTTCAGATTCCGGCGAGTCGCTCAAGCGTCGCGGTTTTAAGATCGCTGTGGGGCTTTTTTTGAAGCGCACGCTCGACCTCGCCGGTTCGATCGCGGGCCTGGTACTACTATCTCCGCTCTTTCTTCTTCTAGCGGTAATGGTCAAGGTAGACTCACCCGGCCCGGCCCTATTCTCGCAGAAACGCGTTGGCAGAAACCAGAAAGAATTTACCTTCTATAAGTTTCGCTCGATGTACGCAAATTGTGACGAGCGCCTGCACCACGATTACATGGCGAAACTTATCAGCACCGGCGCGCAAGAATCGCTTAAGGGCAAAGACGGGTGCTTTAAGCTCGAAGAGGACCCCCGGGTTACGCGCATCGGGCGGTTCTTGAGGAAAAGCAGTCTTGATGAGCTGCCTCAGCTGGTGAACGTGCTTAAGGGGGATATGTCGCTTGTCGGCCCACGTCCCGCGATCGGCTACGAAGTCGAGATGTACGAACCCTGGCATATGGGACGGCTGGCGGTAAAACCCGGCATAACGGGGCTGTGGCAGGTAAGCGGGCGCTCGGAAAAAGACTTTCAGGAAATGGTCGAGCTTGATCTCGACTACATCGACAACTGGTCGGTATGGTTCGACCTAAAAATCATTATGAAAACATTTGTAGTTGTCTTTAGCAGACAGGGGGCTTGGTAAAAATGGATGCTAACAGGATAACGCTGGCTCTAATCGGTTACGGCTATTGGGGACCCAACTTGCTGCGCAACTTCATGGAGGCGCCGGGTTGCAGGGTAAAATATGTGTGCGATAGTTCTCCCGCCCAGCTTAACAAGGTCGCGCTTAAATACCCGCACCTCACCCTCACCCAATCGTTCGACGAGGTGGTGGACGACGACGAGGTTGACGCGGTAGTGGTCGCCACGCCCATATCAACACACCATGGCCTGGCAAAAAAGGCGCTTCTTAAGGGTAAGCATGTGTTTGTTGAAAAGCCGTTGACCGCCGATTCAGAGTCGGCTAAAGAACTCGTAAAACTGGCGGATATGCAACAAATGGTCCTCATGGTGGGCCATACCTTCAAATACAGTCCACCGGTCATAAAAATCAAGGAACTTATCGACAGCGGGGAGCTAGGGGATATCTACTATATCAGCTCAAGCCGGGTCAATCTGGGATTACACCAGCCGGATGTAAGCGTCATTTGGGATCTCGCCCCGCACGATTTCTCGATCATCTTTTACTGGTTAGGCGAAGAGCCGTCGCAGGTTCACGCGTTCGGTCGCGGCTGCGTCAAATCCGATACGCCTGATGTGGCCTTCATCAACCTCGCGTTCGATTCCGGAGCGGTGGCCGAGGTGCAGCTAAGCTGGCTTTCTCCGGTAAAGCTGAGAAGAACAGTCATCGTGGGCAGCAAAAAGATGCTTATCTACGACGATACGCAGAGCGTTGAAAAGGTCAAGCTCTTCGATCACGGTGTGAATTTCATCGAGCCGACCTCGTTTGAGGAATTCCAATTGAGCTACAGGAGCGGGGACATCATCTCACCGCATCTCGATAATTACGAACCGCTTCTTGAGGAGGCCAAGCACTTCATCGAATGCATCCGAGAAGGCAAATGCCCGAGGACCGACGGCGCCGATGGGCTTAACGTGGTGCGTGCTCTCGAGCAGGCCGAGAAGTCGCTGATGAAAAACGGTAACTTTATGGAGGATAAACGATGCAAGTTTCGCGTAGTCCGCTAGGGGATACCACCATCTATCCGAATGTCGAGATAGGAAAGCGCACCGTGCTTGAGTCGCCGGTCGTGCTCGGTATGCCGCCACGAGGATCCGATCCCGGCCAAAAACGTCTCAGTATCGGAGCAGGCGGTTTTATACGGCCGTTTACCACGATCTATGCGGGCTCGCAGATAGGGGACAACTTCCAGACCGGGCAAGGGGTCTCCATCAGGGAGGACAACACGATCGGCGACGATGTGAGCATCGGGACCAACTCGGTTCTCGAGTTCGGCAACACCATCGGCGACCGTGTGCGCATCCATACCGGATGCTTTCTCGAACTGGTGACGATCGAAGACGACGTGTTTATCGGCCCAAACGTGGTGTTTACCGACGACCCGCACCCGATGAACTGCCCTAAGTATAAGGAGTGCAAGGGCGGTGCAACCGTTAAGGCGCTTGCCCGAATCGGCGGCAACGCGACGATTTTACCCGGCGTCATCATCGGGCGAAACTCCCTCATCGGCGCCGGCTCGGTGGTTACCGACGATGTCCCGGATAACGCTGTGGTCATCGGCAACCCCGCCCGTGTCGTAAAGTACGTCGAGGACCTGAAATGCTCCCTCGGCGCATATGACCGGCCGTACATGTGGAAGCCCTACGAAAGAGAAGAATAGAGAGGCGGGTAGGCGGTGACTATGAAAAATATCGGAGTAATTGGATGTGGATATGTGGGGCTCGTTACCGGGGTATGTTTGGCGGAACTGGGTAACAGGGTTACCTGTATGGATATAGATGCAAACAAAATAGAGACATTAAGCCGGGGGGTATCGCCGATCTGCGAACCGGGCCTCGATGAGTTGATCTCTTCGAACCTTGAGCAGGGCCGGCTCTTTTTTGCCGGCGATATCGAGAGCCTTGCCGATAGCGAGATGGTGTTCTTGGCCGTCGGCACGCCGAATAAGCCGGGTGGCGAGGCGGACCTCTCCCAGGTCGACCGGGCGGTAGAGGATTTGATGCGCGTGTTCGACGCCGAATCCAGCCCGGTTAAAATCGTGGTAAAAAGCACCGTTCCCGTCGGCACGGGAAACCGCCTTTCAAGATGTATCGCAGCCAAGGCTCCCTGGATGAGCTATGTTTCAAACCCGGAGTTCTTGCGTGAGGGCTCGGCGGTCTACGATTTCATGAATCCCGACCGGATAGTCGTCGGGGCCGATAATCCCGTCGATGCCGGTGATGTGGCGGTGCTTTATGAGGGCTTAAACGCACCGGTTATTGCGACCGACGTGATCAACGCCGAGTTTATCAAATACGCTTCAAACGCTTTTCTCGCGACCAAGATATCCTTTATCAATGAGATAGCGAATATCTGCGAAGAGGTCGGCGCCGATGTCGAGGTAGTCTCGCACGGCATGGGCCTCGACCCCAGAATAAACCCGCATTTTTTGAAAGCCGGCATTGGCTACGGCGGCTCGTGCTTCCCAAAAGACGTGCGCGCGCTAAAGCAGATAGCCGGGAGCAATGGCTACCACTTTGAGCTGCTTTCGGCGGTCATCGAGGTAAACGAAATGCAGAAATATCGCGTGGTGCATAAACTGCGCCAGCATCTCGGAACCCTTGAAGGCAAGAAAATCGCCCTTTTCGGCCTCGCGTTTAAGCCGAACACCGACGATATCAGAAACTCGGTTGCCGTCGAGCTGCTTGAGATTCTTGCGTCCAATGGCGCGGATGCAGCTGCAACCGACCCGTTGGCTATCGAGAACGCGAGCAGATACCTGCCAGGTGTGGGGTATACCGGCGACCCTTATGACGCGGCCGACGGTGCCGAGGCGATAGTCATCGCGACCGAGGACCCCCTCTATATGGACCTCGATTGGGAAAGGATAGCGGAGACGATGTCGGGCACGCTCGTGGTCGATGGCCGCAATATCTTACGGCGCGAGACCCTGCCCGAGGCCCTGGTCCTCGAACAGATCGGAAGATGCTGCAAGGGCGGGGAGACCGAGGAATATCCCGCAAGCCCGGAGGAGTTGGGGTGGGTCGCATAGACTTCCTTTTAAAACAGACGATAAGAGAACGGAGTTTCTTGTGGATAGCAGACTTTGTTTTGATAACCAGGCGGAAAACAAAACGTCGCCGGTTCGCAGTAAGGACGAGTTTCTCGTCTTCGGTGCGCCGGCTATAGAGGATGATGAAATTCAAGAGGTCGTCTCAAGCATGCAAAGCGGCTGGCTTGGTACTGGGCCTAAGGTTACGCGCTTTGAGAGCGACTTTGCCGCCTATAAAGGTGTCGAGTTTGCCGCCGCGCTCAACTCGTGTACGGCGGCGCTTCACCTAAGTATTCTGGCTGCAGGTGTCGAACCGGGCGATGAGGTCATCACCACCCCCATGACATTTTGCGCGACCGTTAACGCAATTATCCATGCCGGAGGGGTCCCCGTTCTCGCCGATATCCACCCCGGCACGATGAATATAGACCCGGATGAGGTCGCACGAAGAATCACACCGAGGACCAAAGCGATTCTTCCCGTGCATTTTGCGGGCTACCCGTGCGATATGGACCCGCTGATGACGATTGCCTCCGAGCATGACCTCAAAGTGATCGAGGACTGCGCGCACGCCATCGAAACCGAGTATAACGGGCGAAAAGCGGGCACGATCGGCGATTTTGGCTGTTTCTCATTCTACGCCACCAAGAACGTGGCGACAGGTGAGGGCGGCATGGTGGTCACCCGGCGCGAAGAAGATATCGCCCGGATAAAGATCCTGGGGCTTCACGGGATGAGCAAAGACGCCTGGAAGCGTTTCGGCGATGAGGGATTCAAGCACTACCAGGTCGTGGAGTGCGGTTTCAAATACAATATGATGGACCTGCAGGCGGCGATCGGTATTCACCAGCTGGCGCGCGTCGAGGCGAACTGGGAACACCGTCGGAGGATATGGCAAACCTACCAGAAAGCATTTGCGGGGCTTCCCGTGGTACGTCCCGCCGACCCCGCACCCGGGATGCGCCATGCCCACCACCTCTATACGATTCTTGTGGATGAAGAGATGGCCGGGATTTCACGCGACGCCTTCCTCGACGCCATGACCGCGCATAACATCGGCGTCGGCGTACACTACTTAAGCATCCCCGAGCACCCTTATTACCAGCAGGTGTTCGGCTGGAACCCTGATGATTACCCCATCGCTAAGCGAATCGGACGACAAACGGTGAGCCTTCCAATTTCGGCAAAACTCACCGAGGAGGATACAGAAGATGTGATACAAGCGGTATTTAAAATACTAGATGCCAGCATACAGCGGAGGAGCGCATGAGTATTTCTGTTAAAAGCATGAATATTTCCATCAAGCATATCGCCCCGGCTTTGCCGGACGAATGGGACTCGATTTGGAAGGGGTGTCTTTATTCCACCTACTTTCACTCGCGGGAGTGGGCCGAGATTTGGAACGCCTATACAAAGGGCAAGATGCGCCCAAGGCCTAAAGTCGTTGAATTCTCGGATGGCAAAAGGGCGCTTCTTCCATGCCTGACTCAAAAGCATTGCAAAGGATTGGTTACCAGCTACATCTCGTCACCGGCGGGCACGTTTGGGGGTTGGATTTCCACGGATGCGTTAACCCCAGCACATGCAAAACTACTGGCAAACTACCTTACAAAAAAACTCGACAACCTTGTTTTGCGGTTAAATCCCTACGATAAACTTGTGCTCAAAGCCGGGATAAAACCAACGAGGGACGACGAGACTCATGCACTGGATTTGCTTGGCGGCTTCGATCTTGTTTATAAAGGGTGGAAACGAAATCACACCTATGGACTTCGCAAAGCGCGGGAAGGTGGTGTCGAGGTAAGAGTTGCCTCTACACAAGAGGACTGGTCCGCGTATTACGAAGTTTATGAAGACTCGCTGCAGCGGTGGGGAGATCAGGCGTCTTCGCGGTATGCATGGGAGATTTTCGAGGAGATGCTGAGGCGAAACTCACCGTATATCAAACTCTGGTTGGCCACCTATCAGGACAAAATAATATCCGGGGTACTTTGCTTGTATTCGAACAAGCATGTCGATGCATGGCATGCCGCAACTCTGGCAGAGCATTTTAAGCTGCGTCCCGAAACCCTTGTCATGTATGAGGCTATTAAGGATGCCTGCGAGCGGGGCTATTCCTGGTTCGACTTCAACCCGAGCGGAGGCCATGAAGGAGTACGGACCTTCAAGGAGAGGTTCGGTGCGCAAGCCTTCAGCTGCCCTGAAGTGATTATCAAAGCACCGAGTTCTATTTTATTATCGCGGGTCTCGTCGATACTCAAGGGGAAGTTTTTAGCGTGATTTACCTTTTTTGCAATGAAACCTTTGGACAATCTTTTTTAGATGCAGCTATAGAATTTAGCGCTACCAATAATGCTGATATCACAATAGTTCGTTCAGCGGCAAAGCCATCACAGGCCAAGGATCTAAGAAATAGTAATGGGTTCTTGCCGATACCGTTTCTTAAAAACAAGTATAAGGCGTTAAAATTCCTCATGACGGCAAAAATGCGTATATTGTTTATCAAAGACGTTAACGCTCGCTCATTTTATGAACTGATCAACCCTGATGACCATGGTATTATCGCAGGATTCAACCAGATATTTAAACATGAGACCATCTGCAGATTTAAAAGCATCGTGAACTTTCACCCTTCAGTATTACCTTTCTATAGGGGACCGGTGCCCTCGTATTGGTGTATTTATAACGGTGAGAAGAAGACGGGCTATACGCTCCATCAAGTGACGGAAGATATCGATAATGGAGACATACTTTTTCAGGAAGAGGTTTTAATCGGCGAGGTTAAAGATTCATCTGTCTTAGATAGAGAAATAGCGCAACGTGCATCTCAGCTATTTCTACGGTATTTAAATCACCTTGGAACCGATCAGGATTGGACAAACCTAATAATAGACGCAACCCGTGTTTACAAAACACATGTAGGCTATATCTCGTTTCCAATCGAAGGCGATAACGAAGGTACTATCGAAGGTACTATCGAAGGTACTATCGAAGGTGATAAGTAAGATGTCGTTAAAAACCCAGGCGGTATCCGGAGTCAAGTGGACGAGCGTATCGGCGGTTGTCGTATCGGTCTTGCAAATTCTACAGCTCACCATACTGACGCGCCTACTCAGCCCCCACGACTTCGGTTTAGTGGCAATTGCAATGGTGATTATCGGCTTTGCCCAGGTTTTTGTCGACATGGGCATCAGTAACGCTATCATCTACCGCCAGGACACTACGCATGAGCAACTCTCCAGCCTCTACTGGTTAAATGTGATCGCCGGAATCGCCGTCTTTGGCCTGATGGTCATATGCATACCGCTTTTCGTCAGGTTCTACAACGAGCCCCGCCTAAGCGGTCTGATATTTTGGGCTGCGCTCAGCTTTATTGTTATGCCATTTGCCCAGCAGTTCCAGATACTATTACAGAAGGAGCTACTTTTTAATAGGCTGGCCAAAGTGGAAATCGTAGGCGCCGTATTTGGCGCGTCGATTGCGATCCTGGCAGCGATTTTAAGACAAGGTTCCTATTCGCTTGTTTGGGGATGGCTGACTACCGTCATGG
This sequence comes from Candidatus Aquicultor sp., assembly GCF_054640775.1. Lineage (NCBI taxonomy): Bacteria > Bacillati > Actinomycetota > Candidatus Aquicultoria > Candidatus Aquicultorales > Candidatus Aquicultoraceae > Candidatus Aquicultor > Candidatus Aquicultor sp. The sequence continues at coordinate 19,799 of NZ_JBTSLF010000014.1, forward strand.
TAAGGTCACTGCTCCTGATCGGCCTTGGCTGGCGGGAGTGGCGACCCAGTTTTCACTTTGCCCGCGTTGATTTAAAGGGTTATACGAGCTTTGGGCTTTACCAGATGGGCGAGCGCAGCATCAACTACTTTGCAACGAACCTCGACAAGCTCCTCATCGGCAGGCTTTTAGGGACGACATCGCTCGGATATTACTCGGTCGCCTACCAGCTCATGCTTCGTCCGATGTCACTGCTTAACCCCATGATCACGAAGGTGGTATTTCCGTTACTCTCCAAAATCCAGCATGATAATACACGTCTGAACCGGGGGTACCTGCAGATGACAGAGGTCATCTCCTTTATGAGCATGCCGGTCTATTTGGGTATGCTTGCGGTTGCCAGGCCCCTAATGCACCTTCTTCTCGGCTCGGGCTGGGACCCTTCGGTGACCGTCTTTCAAATCCTGGCATTTCTTGGTATCCTCTACAGCCTCGGCAATCCAATCGGCAGCCTTCTACTGGCGAAGGGGCGCGCGGACATTGGTTTTTGGATGAATATATACGGTCTTGCTGTGTACGTAATCGCTATTTGGACCGGCTCACATTGGGGCATAAACGGTGTTGCGTGGGCGCTGCTTCTGTCTACGACGCTGGCCCGGCTTCCCGTTGATTTCTGGGTGCGCTGGTATCTTACCAGGATGCGACCCTTTGATTTCATCAAGAGTTTTGCACCGTTTCTTAGCTTGTCAGCGCTCATGGCAATTACTGTTGTAGGTGTTGCCAGCCTCATCAGAATAGAGAACGACATGATAGCGCTCGGGGCGCTTGCACTGCTCGGCGGCAGTCTCTATGCCGCGAGCGTTTTATTGATCAAGCGAACGTTTGTAAAAGATATAGTTACGATGGTATTAAGGGGACGGTAATGTGTGGGATATCCAGCTATGCCAGTCATTACTACGAGCCGTATTTACGTTCTCTTTTGCACGATGGACGTTTCCTGCTTCAAAAGAGCGGTTTTTCAAATTACTAGGCGATGGGTTCTATTGCCCATATATCGATGTAGAAAAGCTTTACTCGGGCTATGAGGAGATAAGCCGGCGTAGTCCCGATTACCTTTGGAGAGTCATGGCCGTGGCGCTATGGTGGAAGCGATGCGTCCAAGGGGAACCTCTGGTCCACACCGCTTAGCGGTGTTCTCCCGGAGTCCGCCGGGGTTTTAGTCTCTTAGAACCTGGAAATATACCCAAATCAGGTTTTAGCACTTTAGCCAACGGTGTTTGGTTCACAGGAGAATAGATGTCTTTAAAAAAGCAAGCCGTCTCAGGCGTCAAATGGACCGGTACTTCGACAGCGGTTATTACGGTTCTAAGGTTTCTGCAGCTCGCTATTCTTACACGATTGTTGAGCCCGCAAGACTTTGGGCTCATGGCGATGATTATGGTGGTGATCGGGTTCACGCAGGCTTTCGTTGACATGGGTATTAGTAACGCTGTTATCCAGCGGCAAGACAGCACGCGAGAACAGCTCTCCAGTCTTTATTGGTTGAATATTATCTCCGGCATCGTAGTTTTTGGGCTGGTAGTAGCCGCAACCCCTCTCGTTGTAGGCTTTTATAGGGAGCCACGCTTAAGCGGATTGGTAGTCTGGGTGGCGTTGACCTTTGTTATCGCGCCTGTCGGCCAGCAATTCCAGGCGCTCCTGCAAAAGGAACTGCGTTTCGGCAAGCTTGCCGGGATTGAGACGGCTGCCGCTGTCGCCGGCGCCGTGGTGGCGATCGTATCGGCAATCCTTAAGCAAGGCGTTTTTTCACTTATCTGGGGGCAACTGGCGACAGCGGCGGTGACCGCGGTGTTGCTCGCCAAACTTGGTTGGGGCGCATGGCGACCCTCGCTTAGATTTAGGCTAGGGGATATTAAAGGATACATTAGCTTCGGCTTATACCAGATGGGTGAGCGGAGCGTAAACTACCTTTCCGCTAATGTAGACTACTTGATGATAGGCAGGTTTCTAGGCCCCGAAATCCTCGGTTTTTACAGGCTCGCTTATGAGCTGGTCGTCGTCCCCCTCATGAGGATAAATCCGGTTGTTACGAGAGTAGCCTTTCCCATTCTCGCAAAGCGCCAGGGCGATGATGGGGCGTTACGGCAAGGCTATCTTCAGATGATAAAGCTTCTCTCGATAGTCACATTTCCTCTCTTGATCGGGCTGGCGGCAACGGCCCCCTTAATCGTACCGGTAATGTTCGGCAAGGGATGGGGGCCTTCCGTGATTCTCGTACAGATTCTGGTACCGCTCGGCATGATCAAGGTATTGGGGAACCCATCGGGTCCGGTACTGTTGGCAAAAGGCCGTGCGGATATAGGATTCAAGTGGAACCTGTTTGTGGCAGTAGTCAATACCCTGGTGTTCTGGTTTTTCGTACGCTACGGGGCATATGCGGTCGCATGGTCGCACGTTGCCCTGACCTCTGTGTATTCGGTATTTATGTGGTTTATCCTCTACCGCGTCATCAAAATTAGTTGGCAAGAATATATAGGCGTGCTGTTTCGTCCAGTGCTCATGGGTATATTGATGGGGGCGGTAGTCTATGTCGGCTACCTAGTACTAAGCGGGCTTATAGTAAGTGAACTTTCGCTGCTTGCAGGCCTGGTTTTATGCGGTGTGCTCGTATATGGTTCCTTGATGGTGTTTTTCGAGCGCAACTATTTCTGGCAGATGTGGACGCAGGTGTTTGATAGAAAGAAAGGGATATTGTAATGCCAGGTATCGTTGGTTTTGTAACTGAGCCCATAGCAGATAAGCAAGCTCAAGCTACGATAAAAGAGATGCAGGACCTTATCACACACCACGATTTCTATAGGCAGGATGACTTATTTAACGATGGGTGGGTATACGCAACCCGATCGCATACCGACATCATCCAAAAACAGCCGCAACCATATTATGAATGCGGCATATATGTTTGGCTTGATGGCGAGTTTTACAACCAGGACCAACTGGCTAAACACCTTGATTCGACTACCGACTATACCGATCCGGCGTTATTGACTGCGCTTTTCAAACACTACCGCGATTTCTCATTCCTGAGACACGTCGACGGTATTTACTCAGCCGTTATTTATGATTCGGTGCGACAGCAGGTGCATTTGATCACCGATAGGTATGGGTTGCAGCACCTGTACTGGACCATCCACCAGGGCTCTCTGGCATGGGGTTCTGAGGCAAAAGCAATGCTTGCACTGCCCGGTTTTACTCCAAAGATCAACGCGCAGACGCTTGACGATTTTTTCGCTATGGGCTACCTGTGTGAAAACCGTACCTGGTTTGAGGGCGTGGACGTACTCTCCTCCGGAACAGTATTCACGTGGGATATCAGAGAGAGATCGGACCACGTCGAGCGCTATTGGTACTGGGACCAGATCAAGCCTATAACCGGTGCGATTGAAGAGGGGGAGATTACCGAAGAGCTGGCAAGGCGTTTCATTGCCTCGGTCGAACGTCGTTGCCAGGGGTCTGAGCGCATCAGCCTGACGCTCAGCGGCGGGTTAGATTCAAGAGCCATTCTCGCGTCTCTACCCAAGCTGGAACACCCGGCCCATGCCATAACCTTTGGAAAAGCCGGATGCGACGATATTCGGATCGCGGCGATGGTGGCCAAACTAAAAAGCGTACATCACCATGCCTTCGAGATTAGTGCCGATAACTGGCTAACGTCGCGAATCAACGGCGTATGGTGGACCGATGGACAGAAGAACTTGATGCATATGCACGGTATCGAAGGTCTCACTTTAATGAAGGGGTTTGCTGATGTTAACCTGGATGGTTTCTTCGGTGATGTGGGAATCGGCGGGGCTTACTTGAACAGGAATAGATTAAGCGCGAACGATGCAAAGTTCAGCGAGATAGAGCTGATCGGAAACCGGGCGCGCCGCTTCGTCTTCTTGGGCCCGAAATTTGAGGGGGTTTACCTGAAGGCGAGGCATCCGTTTTGCGCAAACGACCTGCTCGAGCTGGCGATGTCGCTACCGGAAGACATGAGAAAAAATTCATACATCTACAACAAGATGCTTCTAAAAGCGTTTCCCGAATTCTTTGCGACTATCCCGTATCAAAACACAGGCGTTCCTATAAGCTGGGCACCACAGAAAGCGAAGATCCTTCGCTTTCCGAAACGAGTTAAGAACAAGCTACGTAAGGAAGCGACCCGTCTAATCGGTAATACCTATGATGATCCATATAACTATACCGATTACCAAAAGTGGCTGCGGCATGAGCCCGCCAAGTCTTTCTTTAAGAAAGTGCTGACCAACGCCTCGGCGATTTACCCTGAGTATATTGCGAGGGAGCAGGTGCTTACCGATGTAGAGAAGCATCTGGGCGGGGAGAACCATGCAGATGATGTTTGCCGGTATGTAACGTTCGAAATCTGGTTGCAGCAGGTCTTTGAAGGTCGCTACCGGTCGGGATGTGAGTAATGGACGGCGGTTTGGTCGAGTACTTCGATTTCCGGAGCAGAGAGATTTTAGGAGTTAACCCATTGAATCATGAGAAATTAGTCGTGATCCATTCGGTCGCACGGTGGCTTTCGCAAACGGAAACGTGGCAATACAACCAGATCAAATACTTGCCATCGAACATCGTGAATCACGTTGTGTGTGAAGAGATAGAGAACCTCGAGCAATTTCCACTACCAAACATCCATGCGCTCCCCAAAGCTCCCCAATGGCGGATTTTTCTCGATAGGGGCCTACGAAGACTACAGATGGGGCGTTATCCGCGTTTTCTGGTCGAACAGGCGATTCAAAGGCACGGCCAGGTATTGCACTCCCATTTCGGTTACATGGGATGGGCGAATATGAAGGCAGCCCGGAGGGTAGGCTTAAAGCACGTCGTGACGTTTTACGGTCTTGATGTGAGCCACCTGCCCAGGCTCGACCCGCGCTGGTACGAACGTTACAAGCTCCTGTTCGATACGATTGACGGCGTGCTTTGCGAAGGCCCCTTTATGGCAAAGTCAATAGTGGAGTTAGGGTGCCCTGAATCCAAAGCATGGGTTCACCACCTGGGAGTCAGGGTGAACGAAATTGTTTTTAAGCCGAGCGCGTTCAATCCCGGAGAACCCCTTCGGGTGCTAATTGCGGGCGCTTTTCGTGAAAAAAAAGGCGTTCCTTATGCGTTGGAGGCATTGGGGCGTCTCAAGCGAGAGATACCTTTAGAGATCACGGTTATTGGAGACGCAAACAGTGAGCCCAGAAACCAGTCCGAGAAGAAGCGCATTCTTAACGTTATGGATAAATATGATCTCTGGCCACAAACGCGCATGTTAGGGTATCAAGCCCACAATGTCTTGTTTGAAGAGGCTTATAACCATCATGTTTTTCTTTCGCCCAGCGTTACCGCGAGCGACGGGGATACCGAGGGCGGCGCCCCCGTAACGATTATCGAGATGATGGCCCTGGGGCTGCCGGTTGTCAGCACCAAGCATTGCGATATCCCCGAGGTCGTTAAGCACGGCCGAACGGGTCTTTTGGCACAAGAGCGAGATGTGGATGGGCTGGTAAACCACCTGGCATGGCTGGTTGATAATCCTAAGAAGTGGCCGGAGATGCTTGATACCGCACGTAAGCACGTCGAGGCCGGGTATGACGCGCAGAGACAAGGGGAGCAGCTCTCGGCAATTTATCAGGAGCTGGTTAGCTAACCTAGAGAAACCTCAGAGTGGTCGAACGGGCTGGTGGTTATAACCCTAATTCCAGGGTATATATGTTGGTACTGCAGCAGACTTTCAGGTAAGGGAGCCCATATGCAACCGGATAAGCTAAAGATCGCTTACGTAACATCAACAGATGCCAATGATAAACGCGCATGGTCGGGCACCCATTATTCAATTTTTAAAGCCCTTCAGAAATATTGTGGGGACGTTTACCATGTAGGACCGCTGAAAAGTTACACGGAGCTTTTCTTGAAGGCATCCTCCAAGGTTTTTCAAATCGCCACCTTGAATCAAAAAAAGTACGATTATTTCCATAGCCCGCTTCTTTCCAAGACGTGTGCGCGAATGATTAGCTCTAGGTTATCAGGCCGACAGTTTGATCTCATCTTTGCGCCGGCAGGGAGCACAGAAATAGCCCACTTGGATATAGATATACCTATTATCTACTTATCTGATACAACCTTTTCTTTACTGGTGGATTATTATCCTGCCTATACAAACCTATTGAAGAGATCGGTCCGATCAGGCAACCAGACTGAGGCATTGGCACTCCAAAAAGCATCCCTGGTGCTTTATTCGTCAGAGTGGGCGGCCGCATCAGCGGTTAATGATTATGTTGCCGATAGAAGTAAAATACACGTTATACCATTTGGCGCAAATATCGAAAATGCCCCACCTGCAGATTTCGTCGTTAGCAAAAGACTTGAAGAGAAAAACCCTGCCGGGACATGTAAGTTACTGTTTCTCAATGTTGATTGGCATAGAAAAGGCGGCGAAATCGCGTTTGATACGCTCGTGGAACTGGACAACATGGGGATAGATGCAGAACTCATCATCTGCGGCTGTGTTCCTCCCAACGGATTCTCCCACAAGGGCTTGTCAGTAATGCCGTTCTTAAATAAGAACAAGCAAGACGATCTTGAAAAGCTACGTCAACTATTTTGGGACGCCGATTTTCTCCTACTGCCTACAAGGCAGGATTGCACCCCGATGGTTTTTTGTGAAGCGAATGCCTTCGGATTACCCGTCATCACCACGGATACAGGCGGAATATCCTCCGCAATAAGGAGTGGCGTAAATGGATTTGCCTTACCCATTCATGCGGGCGGTTATGATTACGCAGAGCTGATACAGCGCATTTATTATGATAGGCCGCGCTATGCGGAGCTAGTGCAAAACAGCAGGATTGAGTTTGACCAAAGGCTTAACTGGGATAGCTGGGGTATGGCGGTTAACATAGCGATCAACGATCTATTATCAACAAGCGCGACCTTCAACCCAAGGTGCGCATGCTAAGCTATCAGCTGCATCCCGAGGTAATTAAACATGAGCATCGATATAATAATGTTTTGTTTCGATGACAGGTGGCAGGATTGGGAGAAGTCGGGTTTCATCAATCGAAGCCCTATTCTTGCGAGAAGCCTTCATGCAAGCGAGCAAGTCAGACACATGATAATTGTCGGTGCCTCAACGAGCTTTCCTAGGGGGGCATACAGGTATTTGCTAAAGCATGCAGAAATTGGGGGTAGGGTATTAGAAAGGCACGGGGCTCAGTTTTATTTTACCGAGCGAATCGGTACTATCTTCACCGTTGAGCAACTCCGGTTCTTTCCGAGAGAGAGTTCCACGCCTCTCTCTTATAAGCTGAACTGTATTGCCCACGATAGGGGGCTAATCGGCTACATAAAGAGCAGGGTTAAAGAGCTTGGAATGCAGGATACCGTCCTTTGGCTAAATAATCCTCTAGCGGCAAGATTTATAGGTAAATTCGATGAAAAGTTGAGCGTTTATAATGCCGTTGACGATTGGCCTTTGCATCCACGATTTGCGCTAATGAGACAGTCATTCGAGCAGAATATCAACAGGATACGAGAAGAAGCGGATGCAATATTTGCAGTGTCCGATAGGCTGGTCGATAAACTCAACGGCAGCAAAGCGAAGGCGTTTCTAATTCCAAATGGCGTTGATCTTGATGGCTACATGCAAGTCGATACACGTGTGCCTGAAGACCTAGCGTGTATCAATAGCCCCCGTGTCGGGTACGTCGGTGTTATGCAGGAGCGCTTTGATACTGACCTTTTCAGAACGGTTGTCGAGCAGACGCCGGATATCTCATATATCCTTATCGGACCGCTATTTTCTCCAACACATTTTACAGCGCTTAAAGCATATAGCAACGTCCATTTCCTTGGCTCAAGGAATAAGCGGGACATACCGGCATACATTAAAGGATTTGATGCTTGCGTGATGCCACATAGAATTGATGATTTTACCAAGGCCATGAATCCTATAAAACTGTACGAGTACCTGGCGGCCGGCAAGCCGGTTATTAGCACACCGATACCAGGGCTCGATGCATTCAACGGGTTCGTTGAGTTTGCGGGTGATGCGAACTGTTTTATCCGCAAAATTAAAACGGCTTTAAGCGCTGATCAGGCAGATAGAATACCGGCAAGAATCGAATTTGCAAAAGAAAATAGTTGGTCATCAAGGATAGAGAATATTGCCGCTATAATTCATAGACTTATGGGATAGTTGGTTATCCCTAAATCTCAGGTTTTGTTATTGGGCCTCTGGGTATAAATTGTACGTGTCCAATCTATAGGCCATAGAGGTGATTAATGGATTTACAACTATTCTTTTCCACATTAATAAAGCAGCGCCGTTTGGTTGCAGTTGGTGTATTTTTCGGGTTAATCGTTCTTGCGCTCTCTTCGTATTCCATTGCCTTTAAATTCGACAGCATTTATTCATCGCCGTTCGTTATCTCCGCCCGTAATGCGGGCACTTATGAGACCTCCGTAAACATCGCGGTTGATTCTCCAAATTTCGGCATGGGGAGGGCAGGACTATCTCCTGGGAGTTGGCAGGCATTTGGCAGATCCCGTGAACTCGCGCCGACTTACTCATATATAGTCTCAAGCGATTTTAT
>NZ_JBTSLF010000015.1:0-27850 GCF_054640775.1 Candidatus Aquicultor sp.
AATATGATGTTAAATGTTCGGATACTTATACACTGCTGAATAATCTTACTTCACAAGAAATCATTCTATTAGATAATTGATAGAACTCCTGAAAAATATAACGGTCCCTAAGAAACCAAAGGGACCGTTATATTTTAGCCGTTAGTTAATTTCCTGGATTACCCCTTGTAACGCCCATTCCCCCCGGCTCAAGAGATCGGATACTAGAGCCTAGATAATCACCTGTTTCAGCATCATAAACGCACACGCGTACCGCGTTTTTTACAAAACCCTTCCGATGCTGATAACCGTTCGGGTACCTTGCAACAATTACGTTAACCACGCGGTCTCTTGCAATGGAAGGATCCAGGTCAAATTCGGTGTACTTATTGATAAAATCCTCGAATGTCAACATTTCCTTGGTTACATAATAAACGCCATCTTTTAAATCACCATCTGGGATATATCCTTTCATTTTCTCAACGGGTTTGAGTTTGTCCGAGCCTTTATTGCCTGGTCTAAGGATAGGCACTTGGTCGGCATTCGGAATCCCAGATTCGGCAGCTCTCTCTTTATACCCGGCATTTAGATTTTCTAGCTTTTGGTATCGCGAAACCTCAGTTGCAACCGCTTTGCCTCTATCGGCGTTAACCATGATACCAAAGGATAAGGCTAGTGCGACACTCACCGCTATTATTGCTATTAAAGCTTTATATCTTTTCATTAATACAGCCCTCCCTTAATACGATTGTATGGTTGTGGAATTTCCACCTGAATTCCACGTAGCGTATATATAAGGCCCAACGTTATCCACGCCAACATTGACCGGTCCATTCCAGCGTCGCCACGAACCCTGCGATAGGTAATTCTGGCTATTTACATCCACTGGAGTCCCAAAATTTTGTGAAGCGCCAGTCTGATTCAAATACTCATATCCCATATAATTTGATGCAGCATCAACCGAGGAAACACTGTCGCTGAAAGTACCATACGATGTGCCGTTGATAAAAATGTTCCATATATTATCGTTGTTAGTGTCTGATATCTCAAAAGCATATCTTTGCCCAACCGATAATGACTTATTGAGTTCCCACTCAACATAGACACCGTTGATACTTTTCCCCTTAAAAGCGCCCTTGTAGTAGAAATCAGGAGTCGGGTCAGGAACCTGGCCGTCATCAGTTAAACTGTGGTCCATGTCGCCGTCTGTATAGCCCATCTCAAACCAATCGCTTGAATTATGGACAGCCATCCACTCTTCAAAGTTAATAAAGTTGCGAGCATGTAACTGCCATTTGGAATCAGTATTGGGTATCAAGAAACCACCCTTTATTCCCCTATAATTATGATTGGCTAGAGAAGATCGTGCATATCCTGCGTATGCTGTGTTTGCAACACTTAATACTGTTAAAAACGTTGCAACAAGCAATAGAAATATCCTTTTCTTTAACATTACGCCTCCTTAAAACTTGAGATTTGCTAAAATCTAACTAAACAGCAAGACAATCTAACATCTCTCACCCCCCCCGTTTTGTAATAAGCTAACCCTGTCGGCTGCAATATTGCAGCCGATAATAACTAAAGGTACAGCCAACTAATTGGTTGCTTTTGTTTTTGGTATTTTAGCAACATATTACGTCTAATCTAAAAGTAGCATTAAGACGATTGCTCGCACAGTAAAATATTACCTTTTCCAAGATCGCTTTATACTCGTTTTGCCAAGCGGTTGAAGTTCTTAAACTGATAGTGGAGGAACTAAACCGATAAGCAGCAATATGGTAACTGTGATAAAAGCATGGGGACAAGTTAATATCAAAAGCAAATCCTCAGCAATACAAGTGCCACAATTATGTCTGCAAATCCATTTCAAGCGGAAAAATTTGTGATAATACGATTAACATCCTATTTAGCCAAGGGACTTTACACCAATATTAGGAATAATTCGTTCTAGAATTCCATTAGGTTTCGTTGTATTATTGTTTATTAAATAGGCTTGGGATCATGTCAAATTACTTAAGGAGTATACATGCGCTATAAAAGGTATTTTGCATATGTTCTCTGCTTACTGTTACCTCTCGCAAGTACTAGCTGCTCTAGTTCCAATCAAGAAAAAAGCACCTTAGAAATCCCTAGATTAACAACCAGCGATAGCTCTACCACCCTGCATACCAATAAGTTTGTTGATCGCAACAAAATTCAGTGGGTCACGATGAGCGGCGGATTAGAACTCCGTACCAAAGTGCTCTATCAAGAAAATGCGCCAAAGAAACTGCAAAGAATTATAGAGATGATTAACCGCGCAACAAAAGAGAGGGCTAGCACCAAAATTGAAATTGAAAATCTTTATAGCCGAGCTCACCCAATAGGCATTCTAATTGGCTTTAAAAACGGAACTCGAGCATTTGTTGGCCCTGTGTATAGTACCAATACGCCCAGTAGTAGCAAGATCGGAGCTCAACCATCCAGCGATTACTTTATTATTAATTACCAAAATGATAATAAATCTATAACGGCTTTCTCTAAAGAGGTTGCAAGCTATCTCATTAGCCATAAATGGGAAGAAGATATGCCGACAGTTAGAGACGTTAATATTAACAAGCAGAAGTTTAAGGTTGGCGACACCGTAACCCTCTCCGGCGATGGCTGCATTGAAAAAGAAGTGAAGATATATTTACAACTACCCACCTTAAAAAAGAGATACTTAATAGGACAAGTAATGCCCAAATTCGGACAGTGGAAATGGCATAGCACAATACAAAAAGAGTTCATTACTCCCGCCGGTAAACACAGCACAATTGATCCTGGTTCTTACCTCTTTGGTATCTACTTCGGTGAGGAATGGATAGGCACAGGTCAAGTAGCGATACAGTAGCATCTGCGGTTTGGAGCTTATCTATACAATTACGGTTTCAACTGCGAAAGAAACGTCATGATAGCAAAAAGGCTAAAAGTTCAAATCCCTTCCCGGGTTATCATTTCCTAAAATGAAAAAACGCCTGTGGGAAGGCGTTTTTTCAAAATCGAAACTATGTAGCGGGGACAGGATTTGAACCTGTGACCTTCGGGTTATGAGCCCGACGAGCTACCGGACTGCTCCACCCCGCGTCGTTGTGGCCGATTACCGGCAGACTTGATAATAACACACATCATTTCTCATTGCAAAAGCAGAAAAGCAGTACTATACTTGGTTACTGAAGTGTCTATTTGAAAAGCTGGTAATCGCCAGCTCGGTATGGTAAAATATGCCTAAGTAAGCTTTCCAGGAGGACTAATTGTATCGCGACAAGGCTGAACGCGTAATTCTCGCAGTCTTGATGCTGTTTTTTCTAGCACAACCAGTTTTCGCAACACCACTACCAGGCCAAACTGCCACGACACAGACAATCGACAATACAGCATTTATACAGAACCAGCAACAGAATACGGAAACAACAGCAACAACGATGTCCGGCGGCGCCGGGCCGGGACTCGAGCAAGCTCTAGCCGATGCCGAAATGGCCGTCAGGCAGGAGCAGGCTGAGAGAATTAAGACAGAACTCGATAAACTTGGTGATGAGCTTGAGCGTTTAAACACGGACTACTTTGCCGAGAACGCCAAGCTTGCAGCTATTGAGCAGAGTCTCAACGAGACGCGTGAGCGCCTCCGCTGGTTTGAGGCTGAGCTTGAGGCACAACGCCAGGTGCTCAATGACCGCCTCTCTAATATCTACAAGCACGGCGACGTCGAGCCGATTAACGCCATCATCAATAACACCAGTTTTTCAGAACTCCTTACGCGTCTTAGCATGCTCATGAAGATCAGCGAGCAAGATGTGCAACTCATGGATAAACTCCACGATCAGAAAGAAAAGGTCGAGTCCACAAAGAACTCGCTTGATCAACTCTTTGCACAGCAAAAAGAGATAACCGCAGAACTCGAAGGGCGGAGAAAGTCCATCGAAGCCAAGATGAAGGAAGAATCCGACCTTCTTGCAAGTATCGATACGCAAACCAAGCAGATCCTGCAGCAGGACGAGCAGAAGCAGCAGGCAGCGCAGGTCAGCATCGTTAAGACCCTGACGACTACCCCGCAGACGGCTGCCAGTAAAATCTCAGTGGAGCCTGGGACCATCGCGTTTGAAGCTCTGAAGTACCTGGGCGTACCTTACGTCTGGGGCGGCGAAAACCCCAAGGTCGGCCTGGATTGTTCGGGTCTGGTCAAGGTCGTATTCAAAAAATTCGGTGTCGACCTCCCCCATTATGCTCGCGCACAAGCCGGGCTCGGCGCACCTGTGAGCTACGATGAATTGCAACCGGGTGACGTAGTCTTCTTCGGACACCCGATCCACCACGTCGGTATTTACCTTGGCGAGGGTTACTTCATCCACGCACCGAAGCGCAACGATGTGGTAAAGATCAGCAAACTGGCAGACCGCAACGACCACGCGGGTGCACGGCGCATCGTCAGCATCGTTCCATCAGCCCAATAATCACATAGTCACTGCATCCTCAATTAGTTACGCATCGCTTTCCCGCACTTCGCGCATGACCCCAATAGTTCGATACCATTGAATCCATACAAGCGCTCTATAGCCAATCGCCTTGGGCACAGAGGATATACTACCGATTGCCTAGAAAACGTGCTTAAATAGAAGCAGTTTTGGGAATTCAAGAATCATCCCTGGCAAAGAAGGAGAGGATGAATGAAGGAGTTAACCTCGCTTGCCCTCGATGTTGCAAAAACATTCGGGGCGACGTATGCGGATATCAGAATCATCGAAGAACAAAGTGAATCGATCGTGATAAAAAACGGCCGCGTTGATGAGATCTCGGCCTCGACCAATTACGGCTTCGGGGTACGCGTGCTGGCAAACGGCGCGTGGGGATTCGCCGGGAGTTTCCTGGTTGAGAAGCCGGAGGTAGAGCGGGTCGCCCGTCTGGCAGTGGAAATCGCCAAGGCCAGTGCTCTGCTGGCGAAGCAAAGCGTGGAGCTGTCGCCGGTGCCGGTCGTCCAAGACAGGTACACATCCGATGTTCAAATCGATCCCTTCACCGTTTCGCTCGAGGACAAGCTCGCGCTTTTGAGCGAAGCCGAGGAGATCGTGCGGAAAACCCAGGGGGTTACGATATCTTCGGCCTCCATGCACATATCCAAAGAGAAAAAGATCTTTGCAAACCTTGAGGGCAGCTATATCGAGCAGGAGATCACCGAGTCGGGTGCCGCGCTTGATGCGGTTGCAATCCAGGGTAGCGATATCCAGGAGCGCTCGTATCCCAACTCACACGGGGGCGATGTGGCCACCGCAGGGTACGAATTTATCCGGGGGATGCTTCTTAGAGAGAACGCCCCCAGGATCGCTGAGGAGGCGGTTCAGCTCCTCTCGGCCAAACCGTGCCCAAGTGGTGAACTTACGGTTATCTTAAACGGTGATCAGCTTGCGCTGCAGGTACACGAGTCCTGCGGGCACCCGGTCGAGCTTGACAGGGTGCTCGGTATGGAAGCAAGCTTTGCCGGAACGAGCTTTCTGACGCTGGATAAACTCAATAAGTTCCAGTACGGCTCCCCTATCGTCAGCATCAACGCCGATGCGACGATTTCAGGGGCGCTCGGCACGTTTGGCTACGACGATGAGGGTGTTCCGGCCCAACGCTTTGATATCATAAAAAACGGTATGTTTGTGGGCTACTTGACGTCGCGCGAGACGGCGCCGGTCCTGAGACAAAACAGCAACGGTTGCATGCGGGCGGACGGTTGGGGTAGGCTCCCTCTCGTACGCATGACCAATGTCAGCCTGCTTCCCGGCGACTCATCCCTTGAGCAGATGATCGACGGAGTTAAAGACGGGCTCTTCCTTTCGACTAATAGAAGCTGGAGCATCGATGACAAGCGGCTGAACTTTCAGTTCGCGACCCAGATAGGCTGGGAGATCAAGAACGGCAAGCTGGGGGCTATGATTAAGAACCCCAACTACACCGGTATCACCCCCGAGTTCTGGAACTCATGCGATGCCATTGCGGGAAAGGATGAATGGCGTGTCTGGGGACTTGCCAACTGCGGCAAGGGTGAGCCTATGCAGGTCGCACATGTGGCGCACGGGGCGGCCCCGGCCAGATTTAGAAACGTTAAGGTGGGTGTTGGCAGATGATAGATAAACAGCGCATTCAAGATGCTTTAAAGACGGCGATAGACTACTCGACCGCAGACCAGCTCGAGGTGCTTGCAAGCGGTCGCAGCATGGCCCTCACCCGCTTTTCAAATAACAGTATCCATCAAAATGTGGCAGAGACCAACGTAAGCATCTCGATAAGGGCGGTCATCGACAAAAGACAGGGATATGCTTCCACCAACCGCCTCGACGAACGATCGATAAAAGAGATGGTAGATAAAGCGATAGAGATCGCGAAGCACAGGCCGCCGGATCCTAGCTTTGTCTCTCTGCCGGAACCAAAACCGATCATTATGCGGGATCTCGTATCGGAATTAACGGTAGATTACTCGCCGGATGAACGGGCATCGGATATAGGTAAGCTTGTTGGCGTGGTAGAGCCGAGCAACTTGAGCGCGGCCGGCGCCTATTCCACCGGGTATAGTACCGTTGGGGTCGCAAATACGCTCGGGGTAAACGCGGTTGAAACGATAAGTGAGGCCGAACTACGGGCGGTCGTAATGTCCGGCACCAGTTCGGGCTATACCAGCGCGACAGCGACCAGCGTCAGCAAGATCGATGTCGAGACGCTTGCGGAGGCGGCAAAGGGCAAGGCGTTGGCGGGGCAAAACCCGATAGACCTTGAGCCGGGCACCTACACGGTCATCCTCGAGCCCGATGCGGTTGCGGATATGGTGTCGTTTATGGCCTTTGCGGGCTTTGGGGCGCTCTCCGTACAGGAAGGGCGCAGCTTTATGAAGGATAAACTCGGCGAGAAAATCATGAGTTCGAATGTCTCTATCTGGGACGACGCGCTTGACCCCAACACCATCGGGCTTACCTTCGATTTCGAGGGTGTGCCGAAGCAAAAGGTGGTCTTTATCGACAACGGCGTGGCTAATGCGATCTGCTATGACAGCTATACCGCGAACAAGGAAGAAAAACAGTCCACGGGGCACGCGCTTCCAGCGCCTAATACCTATGGGCCGCTGCCGCTTAACCTTATCATGGCACCCGGCGCGAATACGTTCGATGACATGGTGAAAAGCTGCGAGCGGGCCATACTGGTCAGCCGGTTCCATTACACCAATCTCGAGGACCCGATAAAGACAACGCTTACCGGTATGACGCGGGACGGCACATTCTTAATCGAAAACGGAGCGATCGTAAAACCCATTAAGAACCTGCGGTTTACGCAAAGCATCGTGAATGCGCTGTCTGGGGTAGATATGGTATCTGAAGCTCGATTACTTAAGAACGCGATTCTTGGGGCCGCATACGTGCCGTGGCTAAAGATCGGGGCATTTACCTTTACCGGGGCGACGCAGTTTTAAGGTAGCTTCTGCTTGCCTTTTTAACAAGGATGACTTCAGTACCGCTGCCAGCCCGGCTTTCTACCTCGAAGCGGTCGACGAGGTTGTGCATAAGCGGGATACCCCTCCCACCCGGTTTCTCGATCGATGGGAACTTGCATTTGCGCCCGTGGAATTTGAAGCCGCAGCCCGTATCGAGAATCCGTGCGGTTATTTCCCCTGCACCGATTAAAAACGAGATGAGTATACGATCGCTTCTGGAGTGCCGTACCGCGTTGGTTGCGGCCTCTACGACCGCAAGAATAAGGTCGTTGGTGTCGTCGTCATCGAACGAAGCGGAGTGCGCGGCGTCCGATGTCAGTTGCCGTATACTTGCGAGATATTGTGACTCGGCCGGCACTGTCAGCTCAACAGTACCTTCTAATGCTTGTATGGAATGCATCTTCTTTAACCCCTTGCTGCCGTACATCTCTGTATATATCGACAGCTTCTTTTTGGAGATTAATCCGTATGCTCCCAAAAAAATAATAGACCCGGATAAGTAACTGGAGGGGCGCCATCACTCATCCGGAATCTATCATCTATCACCAGATTAGCAGAAGGGCACTGCTTATTGCAAGTGGTATCGCTAATTAACTCATACGGTATGTTTCTATAACTCCTGTTTATAGACCTTATTGGTATAGCGTAGGGGGTATATTACCAAGCTTACGGTACCATGGCTAGATGCCGGAAGCCAAGTGCAAGGCCATTATGCGCCGCATGAGCATCGGGTGTTGAATACTTAAAGCCCCGGGTCGGCATTAACGTGCTTTAGGCATCCAAACGTATATCAAATAACCGGTCTCCAGAAGAAATATATTTATTTTAAAGCTTGCTGGACAATAGGTAATTGCATACCGCTACCTCGGGAAAGGTATCTGCTAAAAGGAGCCTGCTGCAATGTACTGGAAAATTATGGCTAGACATTTAAGTGATCTTCAGTCAAAATCTAGGACTTAGGGCAATAAAAAGAAGGGAGTTGGTAGATAAGAGCGGATTTATAACAAATACATATCGCTTACATGTGTTTCCAAGAACATATTGTGTTAAGACCGATCAGCATCAAGTTAGCTTTTTATATATACAACACTCATCGCAGCACAGGTTGCAGTTTTTACAAACAAGAACCCCTTAATCCACAAATTACTTCATTAAATCCAGTACTAAAAAACCTATCTTAGACGTGCATTTTAATCTCGATTAAAATTTTTCCGACCATCCGGCCGACAACAGACACTGCAAAACATTGCGGTTGCGGCTTTATTTAATCTCGAAAGGAAGTGATGTTTTGAGTTTGCGAAAAATTATGTTACTTTTGCCAGTGCTCGTAGTGCTCTTTGCACTTTTAAATATTCCTATGTCTGAGGCATCGCAAACAAGCGTATCTCATGAAAGCATCCAGGGAATACAAGACCAGATAACGAAGATGAAAGACGATCTAAATGTCGCTATTGTCAATCACCACAAAGCCAGCTCTGAGCTTCAATCTGTAGACTTAAAGATCGATGTCAACGAAGCAAAGCTGATACAGACCCAGTGTGAGCTTAACGGTATCAAAAAGGATCTCGATACGATGATCGCTTCTTCGGGAAGCCTGGGATTACCCAGTCTCCTCTCTGTCCTCGCATTCTCTCGAGACTTCGGAGACCTGACAAGTAAGGTCACCACAACCTATCTCGCTGTCGACCACTACGTCGAAACCACCATTCGCCTGCACTCATTACAGGATAAACTCGTGCGGGAGAACCTGGCGCTCGCAGCCTTACGGCACGAGAAAGAGGCCAAGCTCAAGATAGCGGAGTGCAAGCACGTTGATATAGATAGAACGCTTAAACTGGAGAATACCTCACTCGCTTCATTGGCGCAGCAGGAAGCATCCGATGATCGGGTTGCACGTCGCGGCTCAGGCAAAAAAATCGCGATGGCGAGTATCGATTCTTCGTGGAGCCAGAGCTATGTATCGCGTGGACTCGGCCGTTCCGGGTTTGTATTCCCGGTCGCGGGGGCGCACTCGTATACCGATAGCTGGGGCACTCGCCGCTCTGGGGGCCGTAGGCACAAAGGCACGGATATTATGGCCTCGAGGGGCACTCCGGTCGTAGCCTGCGTGAGCGGTGTCATCAGCCGGACTTCGCCCAGTAGCCGCGGAATCGGCGGTATCACGCTTTGGCTCAAGGGTGATGACGGTAACGAATACTACTTCGCCCATTTAAATAGGATCGCAAGTGGCGTATCCGCAGGAACCAGGGCCAACAAAGGGCAGCTCATAGCATATGTCGGAAGCACCGGAAACGCCAGCGAGTCGGCGCCCCACCTGCATTTTGAAGTGCACCGTGGCGGCGGAGCGGCAACCAACCCTTATCCTATTCTTAAAAGCACGGGTAACTAATAGCATAACGGATGTGACTTGGCGTAAAGCAACCGGTCGTAGCCCGGTTATTGCTAAATAGTTTACGTGACTAGAAACGCGGGTACTACCAATTTGGGTGGCAAGGATTGACAAGAGCAGCGCAAACAGATACCTTCAAGACTAGATACCGCTAGCATGTATAGATACCATAGTAACAGGTAGCCGCTAGCTGAAGCCAAGGAGCTGTTGCATGAGCGATCTTCTCTGCTCACCGGGTGATTGCTGAGCACCCGCAAAATATACCGAGAACTGCATGGTATGCGGTGAGAAACTACACTACGGCTCGATTCCGGAACCACGGACATGTAACTTTTGCAATGAGGTCAAACCCGGCTCCATATCCTGTGTAAACGGGCACTTCGTCTGTGATGCGTGCCATGGTAAGGACGCATTTCATGCCATCTCGGATACCGCGCTCAACACCCAGCTAAATGATCCATTAGAGATAGCTGAGCTTATGATGCTACATCCGGCGGTGGCTATGATCGGTGGCGAGCACCACGCGATCGTAGCGGGTGCGGTGATGGCGGCGCTTAAAAATAGCGGTCCCGTGCATTATAACCACAGGCAGATTGAGATAAACGACTTTCTTATCGAGCGAACGCTCGATAGAACGTGGACGGATAAACTTGCCTCGTGCATGTGTGCAAATTATGGGGCATGCGGGGCGGCGCTTGCCGCGGGTGCGGTTTACAGTCTCCTTACGGATGCGACCTGTGATATCCCAAAAACGAGGGAGAGACAGGCTTCGATGGAGATTACGAACTATGCGGCCTCAGAGATAGCGGCATACCGCGGGTCCTGCTGCAAATTAAGCACCAGGATCGCCATTGATGGCATCTGCCTGGCGTTAAAAGAGCATTTTGGAATAGAATTGCCCCTTAAGAAGATAGCGTCATGCCAGCATAAGAATAGAAATCCCTACAGATGCCTTGGTGCGCTGTGCCCGTACTCAAAGTCTGATCCAGGTAATAGCCAGAAAGACGTTTAGGACTTTTAGAGAGCCCTTTCGATTGTGCCGCCGCCTACCACGACCTCTCCATTATAAAACACTACCGCCTGTCCTGGTGTGATCGCCGATTGTGGGTGTTCGAATTCGACAAGTATCCTGCCTTCCGGCTCGGGTGAAATCTTTGCGGGCGACTCAGATGCTTTATACCGGATTTTTGCTTCAACGGCCATCGGGGCAACAAGCTCACGGATGGAGATCAGATTGATATTATCCGCGATTAAAGCGGTTTTTCCCAGGTCTTCCTTGGTTCCTACGATGATGGCATCTTCCTCTTCTTTGATAGAGATAACGTAGAGTGGGACCGGTGAGGAGATCCCAAGCCCCTTCCTCTGCCCTATCGTGTAATGGATAATACCCTTATGGACCCCTAACACATTTCCTTGCTTGTCGTAGATGGGACCCGGCTTCTCGGCGCCAGGGGTATATTCGGTCACAAATTTAGGATAGTTCTTGTCGGGTACAAAGCAGATTTCCTGGCTCTCCGCCTTTTGGGCTACGGCAAGACCCAGTTCGGCGGCCTTTTTGCGCGTTGCGTCCTTGCTGAGGTGCCCGATAGGAAACATCGTATGGGCGAGTTGGTCCTGCGTTAGGACGTAGAGTGCATAGGATTGGTCCTTGCTCCCGTCGATACCCTTCTTGAGAAGGTACCTGTCTCTCGTATCATCGAACTCGATGCGCGCGTAGTGGCCGGTCGCTATATAATCTGCGCCGATCGCCATAGCCTTATGGCGCAACGCTTGGAATTTAACGAATTGGTTGCATCTGATGCACGGGTTGGGCGTGCGTCCGCTCTTGTATTCAGAGACAAAGTTCTCGATGACTTCTTGCTTGAATATTTCACGGAAATCGAAGGTATAGTGCGGTATGCCTAACTTGTAGGCGACGTTCTTGGCATCGTCGGCCGCTGAAAGCGAGCAGCACCCGCCAAAGCGCTCGGCCTCCTCGGCGGTCTTAGCCGACGGCCATATATTCATAGTTATACCGATGACCTCGTAGCCTGCTTCGACGAGAAGAGCGGCCGCTACCGAGCTATCGACTCCCCCGCTCATGGCGCAGACCACTCTTTTTCTTAGTTCAGCCATGCTTTAGCTATTCCGTATGCCCTACTTCTCTTCTGTGCCGGACTTTGAACGATAATCCTTGATCGCTTCCCGCAGGCCGTCTGCGGCAAGCACTGAGCAGTGCATCTTCTGTGGGGGCAGGCCGTCCAGGGCGTCGGCGATGTCCTGTCGCGAGATATTCTCGGCCTCCTCAATAGGTTTCCCGATAGCAAGCTCGGTAATCATGCTGCTTGTTGCGATAGCGGCACCGCAACCGAGCGTCTTAAACTTTATATCCTCGATCTTGTCATCCTTAACCTTGATGGTGATACGCATCAAATCGCCGCAGGTCGGATTGCCGACCTCGCCGATACCATCCGGGTTCTCGACTTCCCCAACGTTTCTCGGATTTCTAAAATGCTCCATTACTTTTTCGCTATACATGTTTCTATCTCCTTACATGCTTCTTGATCCTCTAATCGCGCTAAGGATTAGATTGTTAAGTGCACTTTTTCTCGCATATCAATCTCAAATTCGTAATTAGCCCTCGTTCTAGACCTTCTCATTCGACATTCGCAATTCGAAATTCGCAATTCCTAACACTTACTTTTGCCCCAGGATGCATCCAGTGGGGACATCGCCCTGAGGCGCTCGATGGTCGGGGGTAGTATATCTAAAAGGTAATCGACATCTTCTTTAGTCGTCTCTTTCCCAAGCGTGAGTCTAAGAGAACTATGAGCTATCTCGGCGGGAATACCCATGGCCAAGAGCACATGTGATGGGTCGAGAGTACCCGACGTACAGGCGGAACCGCTGGATGAGCTGATGCCCTCCATGTCGAGGCTCAGAAGAATCGCTTCTCCCTCTGCACCGACAAGGCACATATTAACGTTATTTGGAAGACGCTTTGCCGGGTGGCCGTTGAGCCTGGAGTTTGGGATGTTCTCGAAAATACCCCGGATGATATGGTCGCGAAGCTCGGCGAGACGCATGGCTTCGACCACCATCTCGCGCTCGGCTATCTCGACCGCCTTGGCAAAACCGACGATTCCGGCCACGTTGTGCGTGCCGGCCCTACGGTTGTTTTCCTGGCTTCCGCCCTGCATAAACGACACCATGCGCGTGCCCCTTCGCACATAAAGCGCTCCGACACCTTTCGGGCCGTAGAGTTTATGCGCTGAAACCGAGAGCAAATCGACACCGAGATCGTTTACATTTACCGGAATATGGCCAAATGTTTGAACCGCATCGGTATGCAAGTACACGCCTTTTGCACGCGTTACCTTGCTTATTTCCTCAAGCGGCTCGATTGTGCCGACCTCGTTGTTGGCATGCATGACGGAAACCAAAACCGTTGTATCGGTTATCGCCTTTTCAACGTCGGCCGGATCGACAATACCGTGCTCATCGACCGGCAGATAGGTAAGGCCAAACCCGCGCTTGTTTAAGAAATGACAGGGCTCGAGAACGGCATGATGCTCGATTGGCGTCGTAATGATATGCTTGCCCTTTTTCTCGTTAGCATAAGCAACGCCTTTTATGGCAAAGTTATCGGCCTCGGTGCCGCCGCTTGTAAAGACGATTTCCCGTGAGTCGGCGCCGATGAACGCCGCTACCCGGTCGCGTGCATCCTCTATCGCACCCCTCGCATTTCTACCCAGTGTATACAGGGAAGAGGGATTGCCGAATTCCTTCGTAAGGTAGGGCGTCATCGCCTCGACCACTTCCGGCCGCATCGGCGTTGTCGCCGCATAATCCAGATAAATAAACTTCTCTTCCAAAACTACTGCCTCCTCTTCCAGCTATAGCCTATATTCCTTCTTCTTTGATGGGTTCCATATCAAGCTCGCACGCCGCGTTCTTGCCATCGGCAGCATCCTCTGCGACGAGGCGCAGCGATGGAGCGTTTTGTTTCTTAGCCAGCTCGTCTATCTTCTGCTCGAGTTCACGAATCCTATCGCCCAGGCACTTAATGGCTTGTGCTTCAGGGTCCGGCAAATGCCCGTGCTGAAGCTCTTCTTCGGCGGTAAGCCGCTGCCCGTGGGACATGACGACCCTGCCCGGGATACCGACGATGGTCGTGTTAGCCGGGACTGAGCGCACGAGGACCGAACCTGCGCCTACCTTGACGTTCTCTCCCACGGTAATAGCACCCAGCACCTTTGCCCCCGCGCCAACGACGACGTGGTTTCCAAGCGTAGGGTGACGCTTCCCTTTTTCCTTACCGGTGCCACCGAGTGTGGCGTTCTGGTAGACGAGAACATCATCACCGATCTCTGTCGTTTCACCGATGACAACGCCCATCCCATGGTCGATAAAAAAGCGTCGCCCGATTGTCGCCCCAGGATGGATTTCTATGCCGGTAATAAGCCGGCTAAACTGGGACATAACCCGGGGTATGAGCGGCAAGCGTTTTTTATACAGATAATGGGCAAGGCGATGCATTATGATTGCGTGAAATCCCGGGTAGCACAGCAACACCTCTATAACGCTTTTAGCCGCCGGATCTTTCTCGAATATGGTATTGATTTCCTCTTTAAGAGTCCGAAACATGCAAACACCTCCCCAAACGCCCGGCTTACTCCAGCTCGGAATAGACCGGATTACTTAAATATCTCTCACCGGTATCCGGCAAGATAACGACGATCGTTTTTCCAGCGTTCTCCGGCCGCTTGGCGACCTCGACCGCTGCATAGACCGCCGCCCCGCTCGATATGCCGGCAAGAATACCTTCTTCCCGCGCTAAGCGGCGCGCAAACTCAATCGCCTGGTCGTTTGTTACTTTAACGATCTCATCAATTATATCTTTATTTAAGACCTTAGGAACAAATCCCGCACCGATTCCCTGTATCTTATGCGGCCCCGGCTGCCCGCCCGAAAGAACCGGCGAATCGGCCGGCTCGACCGCAACTACATGAAGCTCCGGCTTTTTCTGTTTTATGGTCTCGGAAACGCCGGTGATCGTGCCGCCCGTGCCGACACCGGCTACAAAGATATCGATTGCTCCATCGGTATCTTGCCAGATCTCCTCAGCGGTGGTTCCCCTGTGGACATCCGGATTGGCCGGGTTTTCGAATTGCTGCGGCATGTAGTAATCGGGATTCTCGAGTTGTATTTCTGCGGCTTTGGCGATTGCGCCGTTCATCCCCTCGGCTCCGGGAGTAAGGACAAGTTTCGCCCCATAGGCTTTGAGCAGGTTCCTTCGCTCAATACTCATTGTATCCGGCATGGTGAGTATCACACTGTATCCCCGCGCTGCCGCTACGAAGGCGAGTGCGATGCCGGTATTGCCGCTGGTCGGCTCGACAATCGATATTCCCGGCCCTTTGAAGCTCGCCGGTGTTACAATCGTCTGGCCACGCTTTAACTTGCCTTCGCGCTCGGCCCAATCGATCATGTTGACGCCGATCCTGTCTTTCACACTTCCGGCCGGGTTAAAGGATTCTACCTTTGCGACAACGGTAGCCTTTGCCCCATCGGTTACCCGGTTTAAGCGTACCAACGGTGTCTTGCCGATTGTTTCCGTGATGTCGTTGTAGATACGTCCCACGATTACTCCCTCAATTCCATAAAAAAACTCGATACCTTAGACACATATGGATATATTTTAAATATATTAGATATGGTACATCGGCTGCGCGGACTGGTCGTAGTTTGTCTGCCGCTTAGCCAATTGCTCAAGGGTCATGCCCCTCAACACCCGCTCAACTGCAAGGCCTACCTGACACCATACGTCCTGCACGGCGCACTGCGCATTCTTAGCGCATTCAGGAGCCCCGTTACCTACACAAGTAACGGTTGAGAGCGGCCCTTCCAGGGCTTCGATGATTTCAAAGACTGTTATACCCTCCGGGGCGCGCGCCAGCATGACGCCTCCCTGGGCGCCACGTTGGCTTTTAACCAGGCCCGCTTTGCGTAATGCCGTAATCTGCTGTTCTAGAAAACGCTCGGGGATACCTTGCCGCATCGCTATCTCGCGAACGCCTATCGGTCGCTGACCGTAGTAGCCGGATATATCCACAAGAGCCCTTAGCGCATACTCACTTTTTGCAGAAAATTTCACCGTTTCTCCTCAATACACTTAATGTCCTTGTATTTCTACAATTCCGATAAAATTAGTGCGCGTAATTGTAGCTTATCACCGGAAAAAGCTGGATGTCAAATGAATTTGCTCTATGGACGGGGTTTTTCATCGAGAATTGCGTTCATATTGCCGCTCTTAAAGCCCGCAAGATCGAGCGCAACAAAATGAAACCCATGCTGTTTTATGCTGTCTGTGATTTCGTCGGCCCGACTCAGCACTTCTTGCATGACGTCAACGGGTACCTCTATTTTTGCGAGGTCGCCGTGGTGGCGAACCCGCAGCTGTGTGAAGCCTAGCTCTTTTAAATACCGCTCGGCCTCGGCTATCTGATGGAGTTTATCTTCGGTTATCCGCTCGCCGTAAGGGATACGCGAGGCAAGACACGCCGCGCTCGGCTTATCCCAGGTGGGTAGACCTAGGGTCCGCGAGAGTTCACGAATATCGGCTTTTGTTAGACCGGCCTCTTTAAGCGGGCTTCGAACACCGAGTTCATGGGCCGCCTTTGTGCCCGGGCGCCAGTCGTTATCATCGTCGGTGTTGGAGCCCTCGGCGACCCACTTGAAGCCGCGCTCGGCCTGCAGGTCTTTTAATGCGGAGAAGCGCTCCTTTTTGCAGTAATAGCAACGCTCAGGTGAGTTTACTATGAAATCTTCGCTCATAAATTCATCCGTCTTTACCACGAGGTGGGTCGCGCCAATGGCGGTTGCCGCTTCACCGGCTTCATCGAGTTCGGTCCTTGTAAGGGTGGCGGAATCGGCGGTCACCGCAAGTACGTTATCACCGAGTAGGCCGTGTGCGCTCTTCAGCAGGAATGTGCTATCGACGCCGCCGGAGTACGCGATGAGCATGCTCTTCATCTCGCTGAGAATGGTGATCAGTAGAGAGTGTTTTTGTCGTAATTCAAGGGAAGGATTAGTCCTTAGCGCCATCGCCCTGCTCTACTGCCTCCCCCGTCTTACCTATCTCACCGATCTCACCGATCTTATTAATCATCGCAGCAAGATACCCTGCGCCAAAGCCGTTATCGATATTCACAACTGAAACACCGCTTGCGCATGAGTTGAGCATGGTAAGAAGCGGGGCCAGACCCCCAAAATGCGCCCCGTACCCAATACTTGTGGGCACGGCGATAACCGGGCAGGAGGCAAGGCCGCCCACCACGCTTGGCAGTACACCGTCCATGCCGGCTACGACAACAAGCACCTTGGCGGAGGCGATCTTCTCATAGAAGGCAAGAAGCCGGTGCAGACCGGCAACGCCGACATCGAAGACACGGGCGACCTTTGCGCCGAGCATCTCCGCGGTGATAGCGGCCTCCTCGGCAACCGGTACATCCGCGGTTCCCGCGCTGATAATGATTACGTTCCCGACCGCTGGTGTGCTCGGGCGCCTGTCGACGACGATTATCCTGGCCTGGGAATGGTAGATCGCCTCTGGCTCGACGTCTTGCACCGCACGGTATGCGGCCTCATCAGCCCTGGTAGCGAGAAGCGTATTGCCGTTATCGAGAAGTGTTCGCGAGATATTTTTAATCTGCTCAGGGGTCTTCCCCTGGCAGAAGATGACCTCGGGGAAGCCTTTTCTCATCGCCCTGTGGTTGTCGACCTTGGCGAATTCAAGATCGGTAAAGGGCAAGTGTTTGAGCCTTTCATAGGCCTCTTCAACACCCACGTCGCCGTTTTTCAGCCGTTTTAATATCTGCCTGATCGTGTTATCGTGCATGAACTCCCTCATATCATACGAATAGAAACCCAGTATAACCAGCATCGAGTGCTTGTGCAACTTTACCGGCCTGCAGAGTAAAGCAAATGGGAGTTAGGCGGAATTCCGCTTAAGCACGCTGATCGCGATATCGTCGGTGAGCCGCCCTTCGGTAAACGTGGTAACGTCGGCCACGATGCGGTTGACGATATCGGCAGCTGAAAAATCTGCGTTCTCGGTGACGATCTGCATGAGGCGCTCCTGTCCGTAAAACTGCGGGCCATGGCGCGCCTCAATGAGCCCATCGGTGTAAAGAACCAGCATGTCACCGGGGTCGAGGCGCTCGATGGCCTCGGAAAAGCTCAGCTCGGGAAGTATGCCAAGCGCCGCGTTTACGTTTTCGACCAGGTGCGATCTCTTTAGTCGGGCTACGTAATGGACCGGATAGGGGTGGCCTGCATTCGATATTAAAAGGCGCCCGCTCTCCCAATTGTAGATAACGTAGAGCAACGTGATAAACCTGCCCGGTTCGATCTCACGGGCGATGACTTTATTTGAGAGCTCCATCACGGCAGACGCGTGCTCCGATTGGAATGCAAACGAGCGGACCGTATATTTTGCGAGGGCCGTCGTCGAGGCGGCCTCGATTCCCTTGCCGCTCACATCGCCTATCGCAAGACCGAGCAGATTATCCGAGAGTTCGATGAAGTCGTAAAAATCGCCACCTACCCTGCCAACATCGCTCGATGACGTGTAGAATACCGCGGTATCGGTGTTCGGTATCTGGGGGATCGTCTCAGGCAAGAAACTTCGTTGTAGAACATCGGCCACATATCGTTCACCCTCGTAAAGCCGTGCATTTTCAATGGCAATCGCCGCCTGCAACGCTATCGATTTGGCAAACGCGATCTGGTCGTCGTCGAATTCATGCACGTTATCGGTGTGCCCGAGCGTGATAACGCCTATCGCTTTCTCTTTCACGATAAGAGGGAGCACCAGGACAGAGCGCAGGCCGAACATCTCGACGTATCTGTGCGGAATCCTTGGGTCCGTGCTTGCGTTTTTAATGAGAACGGCGTTTCCCGTGCGTATCGCCTCAATCGCCATCTTAAAGCTCTCGGCATCCTCGACGATGTCCTCGACGTGCTCGCTGGCCGGGCCGTACCCCATTTTTCCATAGAACCTACTCTCCTCGGCCTGGTAAAAGAAAATACCGCCGGCTTCCGTACCGATGGCCTTACTTATCTCGTTGATGACCAGGTGCAGTACTTCGGATAGCTCGAGGGTCGAGCTGATGAGCCGGCTTATTTCGTTAGCGGCCTCGCTTCTTCTGGCGCGTTGCCTGGTCTCTTCGAATAGATGCGAGTTTTCCATAGCGATCGCCGCCTGACGGCCTACCGCCTCGATAAGCGAGAGGTCGTCTCCGGTAAACTTCTTGACTTCGCTTAGGTGCGCCACCAGCAGCGCTCCGGTAAGACGGTCCTCTACCATCAAAGGGGTAACCACGACAGCGTGCATCCCGCAGCCGATAAATTCAGGTGGAGCGCCCGGGTACGAAGTACAATCGTTGACCAGCGCGGGGCGTCTCGTCGCCAAGACCTCCCCCGTCAACCCTTCTCCTACCCTTAACTTTGCTTTTGACAGTATATCCGGCAAACGATAGATATACTGATACGTAAAAGTACCGGTTCCCTCATCATACAGGCCGATTGCGCCGGCATCGGCGTCGACTATTTGAACCGCTCGCTTGACGATGATAGGCAAAAGTCGTTTAAGATCGAGACCGGAGGTTATCTCCAGCGCCATACGACTCAGTATCCGTAAATTACGGTTCTGGTCTCTCAGGCCGCGCTCGGATTCGCGTATTTTTTCGAACAGGCGGGCGTTCTCAACGGCAACGGCCGCCTGCCTCCCGATACCTTCAAGGAGCCAGAGACTCCGTTTCGTGAACCTCTTTTGGGGAACTAACCCAAAAACACTTAACGCGCCGAAGAGCGTTCCTTTAGCTGAGATCGGCACGAGTATAATCGATTCGACCCCGACGTCGACGAACTCCTGCATTGCTTTTTTATAGGCCGGGTAATCCTCGATGATTACCGATTTTTTTGTATCCATCACATAATCCGCGAGCCTGCTGCCTTTCGCGTTTATGATTTTCTCCAGGTTCCTTGGGACGTTGTACATATAGGGATAACGCAGGGCCTTGTGTTTTTCATCGTAGAAACCTATGGTGCCGGCATCGCCACCAACAATATCAACGGCATTTTTCACCACGCTCGTAAGGATATCCGTCAGATCCACGCGAGAGGTGACCTCAAGCGCCACTTTATTCAATATCTCGAGGTTCTGATTCCTTTTAGTAATCTTCGCTTCGATTTTCTTACGCTCCGTTATGTCCCTGATGATGCTTAATATCAAGGGGTGCCGGTCGACATCTATCACTTTAGCGCTTACTTCAACGGGAATGAGCGTACCGTCTTTGCGCTTGATATGGGTATCGGTTACGTTCCTCACCATTCCCAGACGTCGTAAATCCTCCAATATGCGCTGGACCCTGGGGTGCTCCTGACGAGGGCGCAGATCAAAAGCGTTCATTCTCAGGAGCACCTGGCGTGAGTAACCGGTGAGTTTTTCGGCGGACTCGTTAGCATCGGATATCGAGCCGTCCATATCAAAAATAAATACTGCGTCAAAGGCTTCAAAGAAGAGCTTTCTAAACTTCCCCAGCTCTTTCTGCAGTTCGTCACTTTTCCCTGATCGCTCGTACATTATCGATCTGCCGCCGGGCGGTGTCTTCCACTGCGGACATCGCCTTGCGCCCCATCCTTTCCATTTTTCTCCGATACTTAGTTGTTCCCACTAAAACCGCTGGATAAAACCAAATTACCGGGCAACCCACCTGATATAATCGGGGCTCAACGGGGTAGATTAAGGAGGATTGAGGTGAGCTGGTGGTGGACATTAACAGCCTGAGCATCGCGTTGGTTTCATATTTAACGGGGGCCGTTGCGGTGTATGCGTACACAAATCGAAACAGATATCTAGACCTTGCGTTGGCATCGGTGGCCATATTTACGTTTGCCACGGCGATGCTGCTTCGCGCCTTCTCCGTCCTTACGGGCGTCGCCGGGTTTCTCGCCAACCTGTCGACGCTGCTCCTGGCAATCGCGGTGCTTCTCTTTATGCTCAGGATAACGCGGGGACTCTATGAGAGCATCAGAAACTACTTAACCAGGCGGTAGAGCAATAAAGTCACTCTATCCTTATGCCAACGCTATGCTGAGAATCGCCAGGTCGTCGGATAATACCCCGCCCGTATACGCTAAAACTTCTCTAAAAACGGCAGAAGGTAATTCTTGCCCTCTTACGGGTTGCAAGCATCGTATAAGCCGGACCAAGCGCTCTTCACCGAGGAAACCGCGCTCGCCTCGGGCTTCGGTAACCCCATCCGTATAATTTATCAAGATATCGCCGCGTTCGAGCCGATGCCGGTTATCCAGGTAATCCATATCGGAAAACGCGCCGATAACAGGGGAATCGGTGGTAAGCAAAAACGTCTCAGACGTCCCCCTCTTTATAATAGCCGGCGGATGTCCCGCGCTGCAGTAAATAAGCTCTCCGGTAGTCGTAGAGAGAATACCAAGAAAAACCGTGACGAACATGGATGGAGGGGCAGCACGCCTGACTACTTCATTGGTCTTTGCCAGAATGGCGGAGGGAGTGGCATTCTCATAGGCATAGGCTTTAATCGTGTTCTTAACAAGAGAGGTCAAGGTCGCAGCTTCTAAGCCTTTTCCCGAGACATCGCCGATCACGATACCGATTTTATCATGCTCAAGCTCAAAGAGATCATAAAAGTCCCCTCCCACTTTGGCGGCCTCAGTTGCTGAGCGATACAGATACCCAAACTCCACCCCTTCAATCGCCTCTGGGATGGTCAGTAATGCCTCTTGCAAGGTGTCGGCAATATTGTGCTCTGCTGCATAGAGACGGGCGTTCTCCAGTGACAGAGAGATGGATGCGGCAAGCTTATTGGCAAAGTCGATTTGCACTGCGCTAAAGGAAACGGAGGCCGAGTGGTGGTTAAAAAACAGCGCTCCTACGACATCATTGCGTGCTATAAGAGGAACGATCAAGAAGGAGCGTATGCCATATGTTCTCATAAGTTCCTGGTTCACCCGGTTGTCTTCGTAGGCATTGTCGCATACAAGCGGTGTGCCTTTTTTAAGAAGGTGCCTCGCATCGGGGAACATCTCATCGGTTAAGCGGCTCCCCAGCAGCGTTGTAGGAAGCCCGTAGAGGTAGCGCAACGTCCACTGCCCTCCCTCGGGCAGCGCGATGGCCGCTGTTTCCGAGCCGAGCGCCTTTGTAGCCTCAACTACCACCCGCTGCAGTATCTCCTCGAACTCAAGCGTTGAGTTTATGGCTTTACTGATATCGTTTAAAGCATCGCTAAGCTCCTGCGCGAGCACGCGCTCGGTTACATCGACCATCGAAAGTACAAGCCCTTCGACCTGGCCGTATGTACCCTTAACCGGGGTCAGCGTCCAATCCCAATAGGTAATGCTCCCGTGGGGCGAGTCCGTAAACTCAACGGGTTTGGCTTTGAACTCCACCGTTTCTCCGGTGTCTTTAACCCTCTCAAATACGGCCTGATTTTCTTCACTGGGGAACAGCTCAAAAAGATTGCGCCCTATAAGCTCGTCTTCAGTATATCCCGAGCCCTGGGTATATGTGGAGTTAACCATGACAAAATTGAACTGGGCATCAAGGTAGGCGAGGTGGGCTTCGGTGTTTTCCATGATGGTCTTGAGGATATCCCACTCTCGCTCAAGCGTCTCTGCAAGTATCTCTATACGCTCTCTCTCATGCTCAACCTGTAAAGTCAGCTCCTTGCGCTCCGCAACATCGCGCGCGACGCTTAACACCACTTTTGTTCCCTTGTGCGTGATGGCGCGACAATAAACTTCGACCGGGATTACTGAGCCGTCTTTTCTTACGTGAGCCGATTCGAACCTGGCGCGGCCATCCTTTAGGATCATGTCAGCCCGCGCCTCACAGATTTCGGCATACCTGGGGGCAAGCAGGTCCTCGAGGCGCATCGACAAAAGCTCGCCCTTCTTGTATCCCCTGGTTTTATAGGCGGCCTCGTTTACATAAAGTATCTTGCCCGGTCGACCACCTTCAACCTCATATACGAATACTGAATCTGTGGCGTTATCCAATAACAGGGATTTAAATTTAAGCTCCTCGTCGGCCTGCTTGCGGGAGGTGATATCGGAGAAAGTTGCCACCGTGCCGATGATGACACCCTTTTCATCACGGAGAGGTGAGGCATTAAGCGAGAGGACTACTTTTGTGCCGTTAGGTCGATCAAGCGCAAGCTCGACCCCGTGTACTCGCTTGCCGGCCTTTAAAATTCCGGTAAAGGGGGGCTTGCGCATATCTATGGGTGTTCCATCAGGTGAGGTTATATTCCAAATCGGGTCGTAGTAGGTTCGCTGGGTCATGATCGCGCGCTTCACACCGAGGATTTTCTCCGCCGAGGCGTTAGCAAACACAAGGCGGCCATCTGTATCAACAACAGCTACACCTTCTGCAATGATTTCTACTATGCGCCCTAGCTGGTCCTTCCAAAACGTCTGTTTCATTACGCTCTCCGAATGACCACACCCTTGCTTGCCCTGCTGTCATTATACCCAATAATGCGAGTGATTCTCTACGCCTTCTCTACTATTAACATAAAATTATTACGTACTTCAAACCGGTTCCATGACAACAGCCTGTATAGCAACCAATTGCTGTTAAAGCGAACAAACGGAGGGATAGAAAAGTGCTGGTTAATCTTTCCTTGCAATAAATCTCTTAATTGGCGGCAGTAAGGATACTGCCAAAATTGCCAGCCCAAGGAGCGCAAATATTGCTTAAAGCTCGCCCGCTCGGGCGTTATTCGAGCCCCGTATCTGATTATACATTACCTAGCTGATGGTTATTTCCTCACCAACTCTGACTTCCTTATACCGTGCCTTGAAGGCATCTCTAAATAAACTCAGTGTCCAATCACAGCTATCATGAGACGAAACCCCTACGACCCCTAAGTTTTTCTTTAGCAGCTCAGATAAGGTCTTTTCTGTCTCGGCTTTTGTGATTCGCTGCCACGGTAATTTACCTGTCCCGAATATCCTCTGGATATTAAACTTCATCCTGGAAGCGGTAACAGGGTAATGCAAACCACCTATAACCCCATAAACAGGGATATCAAATAGCTCTTCGGTTCTTCTTAGCAACCTTTCTACTGACTGATGCCCACATCCGACGACCAATACTATTCCCTTATCCTCTACGTTTATGGCAATCGCCTGCTCTGGGGTAAGCCCCATAAACCATAGCGCCCGATTAATCGGTCCTATGCTAAAGATACCAGGTGCTATAGTTATCGGTCCTTCTACCAACGTGATCTTTGCGGAAGGATGTGACATACTTGCCGGAACATACGCCGTGATACCGTTCAGGTCAATATCACCTGTCGAAAGAGCGAAGGTCTTGTTCCTTTGAGCCTGCATACCTCCAACATGATCGAGGTGGAGATGGGATATAAAAATGGCAGTAATGTCTTCAAGGCGCACGTCGAGCTTTCTCATATTCCTCAGCAGGGCCGATGGATGTTCGCCGCTCACATTATAGCCGACGTCAAAAAGAATTCTATAATCATCGGCGGTTATTAAGTATGATACGCCCGGTTCTCCCATCAAACCATTATCTGCTGTATAATACTCAACCAATGGGAGGATACTTAGCCGCTTAACACTATCAGGATTTTCGATTTTATGTAGCGAGCGCTCTTCCCATGTTTTATCCGCGATTTTCCTATCTCTAAAAAACCTCAGGGTTGGCACTGCTAGAATGGCGGCAATAATCAGTAATCCTATTAAGACGTAAACAACACCAATCATTATATTCATCCTTTCATACCAATATAGAGGTAATCAATTAGTCGATAGTACGTTGCATAGCGCTGACACCTGGACTTGATAGTAATTATCGCACCTCTGTTGTTCTCGGAATATTGGTCAAAAGGACAATCTTTAGGATTCTGTCTATGGGATAAAGAGGCCTCTTCTTACCGCTACTATAACGGCTGCAGTGCGGTCGGCGACGCCGAGTTTATCAAGGATGCTGCTCACGTGGGCTTTTACTGTTCTTTCCGTAATGTAGAGCTCTGCCGCTATCTCCTTGTTTTTAAGCCCCAGGCCCAATAACCTTAATACATCCAATTCACGCTGGGAGAGGGTCCTGGCAGAAGGCTGAATAACTTTATCAAGCTCATCTTGCGATGTACTGTTTTTTGCTTCTTGAACTCTATGCGGATACGTTTCTTGGAATAGCTGTGCATTATCGATAGCTAACGCTGCGGCCTTGGCAATATCGTTGGCTATTTCAATGCGATCATTTGAAAAGGTTACCTGGCGATCAAACGAAGGAATCATCGCCAGACCCAGAGGTTTCCTCCGGGCTCTTAACGGAATAGCAAGCAATGACTTGAGCGGAAGCCTCGCCTTATGATACTCATCGATTAATGGCGAGTTCTCAGCATCGGGTACCATAACGGGCTTTTCCGAGCAAAGAGCTTTTTGTGCAAGCGGTTCATCAAGCGCTATCGACCCCATCGCCATTGTGCGCAAGAGCGATGTATCGGTAATCCGCCCAGCTCTACCCCTTAATACAAGAGCATTTTTCTTTTCGTCGATAAGGTAAATACCGCAATAGGGCAGGCCGATAGCTTCAGAGATGCGAATCGACGCATGGGTAAGCACTTCATCGAGATCGAAACTCGAGTTTGTTTCAAGGACTGTTTTCAATAAAAGGCCGAATTGTTGTCGCCCACCCAAGGCAATACCCCCTCAATCAATGTGCTACCTGCTTACATAGAGTATCCCACAGATATATTGCAAGAACTAATAGAAGAGCTATTAGAAGAACCGAAATTGCACTTTGCATATTCTGTAGACAATAAACTTGCCTGTTCCTCGCGTAATAAATACTAGCTGGATTTGATTAAGTGCCGGATGGTAAGTTATGTTTAGCGCCTTTTCGGCAACCCCGCTACCTGCGTAATTACAAACCTTACCGGGGGATATATTCAACGTAAGGTTACCTTAGTTTACGAGAGTTTAGACCAGTTTTTCCCACTGTATTAGAATCCGATTAGAAGATTTCCATTTAAAGCGGATGCCGTCCACCCTATGCGCTGCCGCTCACCGCCAGGGCAACTGAACAATGTTCGACCTTCATTTATACAAGGTAATCAAGAAACAGCAAAAATTGACAACGAAAAGCATAATACATAGACTTTAATCACCAATGCGTTATCAAAGAGAGGTTTATATGAAACAACGAAGTGAAACTAAGAAACGCTCAAAAAAGGTAGGAATTGAAGGTCTTAGCACTCTTGAGGCAGATATTTTAAATATTGTCTGGGAGCAGAAAACGACTATCGTGCGCAGGGTACATGAAGTCATGTTGGAAGAGGGTTATATACCCTACACAACCATCATGGCGGCCATGAATAATATGGCCCTTAAAGGATTGCTTAAGCAGAACAAGGGGGACAAGACATATGTTTACTCTGCCGCTATAAGCAGAGAAGATATGGCAAAGGCGCTTTTGGATACGATCATTAACAAGATCCTTGGTGGAGTTGCAACTCCACTTATTTTGCATCTCATAAAGGGCAACGAAGAAGACGTTAGAAAACTCTTAGGGCAAGGAAACTCTGGTAAATAAAAATTGATGTTTTAAGTATCGCTCTACCTCTACTGAAAAAAAATTGCGGCTAGATGGCTAAGGCAACAATGATCCCATCAAATAACTATCAGCTACCCTTTACCCCTTATATCTTGCCTATCATCACGTCTATCAGCTTGGAAGCTTCAGACCTTGTAGCGAAGTTAAGTGGTCAGTTTGCATAACAAACCCCTTTTAGCTACTTACGGTTGACTAAACACCGGGATACTTCCCGACTATCGTCGTCCGTAAACGTTTGCACAAGAAAGGTTTCTGCGGCAATGAATTTGCTTGGGCGTGGTTCACGCTTTATAAGACCGCACGTCTACATAATAGGTTACTTGATAAGAGCAGCAGGGCTAGAAATCTGCGTACGTAGACAAAGATCCAGTCATCAACGTTTTATTTATAAAATTATAAATGTAGCAAGGACTTTTTGTGCAAGTGGCGAAAAGTATCTTAATCACCAATACTGGTGAAACCATAAGGATTAAAGGTCATTGAAAATGAGACGTTCTCCAAAGCGGTTTAAGCCAAGAATTAATATTTACTGCCTAATTATGATTATAGCTTTTGTGGTTGCCGTGGTTGCGATGGTTACTACGTTATCACATGGCTAATCAGGGGTAAGATTAGTTAAGTTAGAGTGGTTTTCAAATAATATTTATTTATCCGATTTAACCTCTTGTCGGTATAGTAGCAATGCTTTCTTTTCATCGGGTGTGAGGGATGCAATACTTCGCTTGCCCCTGACCCAAAACTGGGGGCAGTTGGGGACTGTGAACTCGCCAGGGGATCATCCACAGAGATTTCTCGTTCTTTTTTATAGGGTTGCAAAAACCTTAAAAGTACCATGCATTATGTTGCATAATTCCTAATATCCCTGGTCAGCGCATTGCCAAATACATCGCTAATATTGCCGATCCTCCTGAAATCTGCCCATAAGTACATATTTTCGGTGGAAAACGGATAAAATACCGCTTTTTTTGTATAAAATATGTACTTTTTACGCCCCTATGCGTACCGCCTCAGACCATGGCTACCATTTTCTGTAAATAAAAGAGAGAATACTATCTCTAGTACCCTCTACCACCTGGTGCCCGAGGCCGGAGTCGAACCGGCACGACCTAAAGGTCGGCGGATTTTAAGTTTTCCTAATTCTTAAGACAACGAGGCGCTAACCAGGGGCATTACGCGGGCCACCTGCAGCGATACATTATCTAAGTTTATATGAGTTTACACCAGATTAGGCCAAATTCGGCGAAGTTATTAGAAAATGCATTAGAAGCCTATGGCACCAAAGTGATAAAACAGCAGGTCATATTAGTAATTATCTATAATCCTCGATCTGGCTTTAGAG
>NZ_JBTSLF010000016.1:0-26451 GCF_054640775.1 Candidatus Aquicultor sp.
GCTGCAAAAAGCAGTGTCGCTTAATCCAAACGACAGCAAGGCACATCTGAGCCTGGCTCAAGGCTATTCCTCGGTCGGAAAGATCAAGGATGCCGAGAGCGAGTACCTCGAGAGCCTTAAGCTTAACTCGAATCAACCTGAGGCCCAGTACAATCTCGGGATCATCTACAAGAGCAGGCGTGAGTTCGATAAGGCCCTCGATCACCTACAAAAAGCAAAAGCGCTCAATAAGAGCCTCTATCCAGCGGATATTATGATAGCGTATGTCTATCGCGAGATGGGCAAGCCTGATAAAGCCGTTACCATCCTGTCCGGGCTCATAAAAGCCCAGCCGTTCGGCGCCAATCTTGGCGATCTGCATGCCGAGCTTGGATTAGCCTATCAGGCCCAAGGGAATGCTGCCTTAGCTAAAGCAGAGTGGCAGGAAGCTTTGAAGCTCGACAAAGACAACGCAAAAGCTAAGAAATACCTGGGTGTTAAATAATAATCGAGTGTTTTGAACCACGACAGATAAAGAAGACCGACAAGAACAGACAGAATGACGACAACAAGACAAATTGGTTCTAACAGTTTGGATACGATGTTCGATAATCGAGAGACAAGAGCTATGAGGGGCAAGCTCAAGTTCGTTTTGCTTATTGCCGTATTTGCTATGCTTACTATGACCGTTCTGGTAGCACCGGCATTTGCGGCCACGTCCGTCATCACCTCGCCAACAGCAAATTCATATATCGAAGGCTCAGTTCCAGTAATCGGCACTACGACCAATGCTTATAAGATAGAGTATGGCGTCGGAGCTACGCCGGCAATATGGACGCAGTTCGCCACAGGTTCTTCAGCGGTTACCAACAATACATTAGGCACCTGGGCCTCGACCGGCGTCGGCGACGGCGGGTACACCCTAAGGGTTACTTTGACCAGGGGCGCTGCATCAAGCTCGCAGGTTTTCGTCGATGTGGACAACACAAATCCGACAGCTACGATCACAGCCCCCGCAAACAACTCGAATGTATCCGGTGTAGTTACGATTACCGGAAGCGCCAACGATACAAACTTTTCTAATTACGTCCTGGATTACGGCGCGGGCGCAGTCCCGGCTTCTTGGACAACTATTACTAACTCGACGTCGGCCGTTACAAATAACACACTTGGGGTATTGGATACCGGCGCTCTGGCGAGTTGTGACTACACACTACGGTTAACTTCAACCGATAAAGCAAACAATACGACTACGGCAACGATCCTGGTTCATTTGGACGGGACCCCGCCGGCGACGATGCTTTCTACCGCACCATCTTCAGCGGATGGCAACAACGGATGGTTCAAGTCGGCTGCGACCATAACATTATCGCGAAGTGAGGCCGGCACTACCTATTACAAATGGAACACAGCGCCGAGTTACTCGGTATATGTCACACCGATTTCTGCGCCGGCAGGGTCAAATACGCTGTATTATTACTCGGTAGATACCGCAGAAAATACCGAGACAGTAGGCAGCCAGGTCATTAATGTGGATACCGCGAGCCCGACAAGCTTTACATTAAGCTCTCCGGCCGACGCAGCGTGGCTGAAAGTACAGAAGCCGACGCTTTCATGGAATGCCTCGTCTGATGCACTAAGCGGTCTTGCCAAATACATCGTTAAAGTCGACGGAGCGGTCGACCAGCAGGTTGGCCCTGCGGTTATCTCAACCCAAACAGCAGCCACCTTGGCAGCTGGCTCTCACACCTGGCTTGTTATTGCAGAAGATACCGCTGGAAATCAGACAACCTCAACAGCCCGAACGATAAATATCGATATAACCAATCCGATAACAAGCATCACCTCGCCTTCGAAAAACTCGACGGTTACCGGAACAAGCAGCATCATTGGAACCGCTTCTGATACTAATCTCACTAGCTATTTGCTCGAGTATGGTTCAGGGGCAGCTCCATCATCATGGACTACGATTACGAATTCTTCGACCGGCGTTACCAACGGGACGCTCGGTATATTTAATACCGGCTCTCTTACGAACGGCGATTACACAATCAGGCTTACATCGACGGATAGGGCGGGAAACACTGCGACAACATCGATACTGGTGCATGTAGATAAGGTCGCACCTGTCACAGCGCTGTCTACGAGTCCGGCGACCACCGATGGCAACAACGGCTGGTTTAAGTCGGCCGCAAACGTGACCTTGACGAGCAACGAACCCGGAACAATCTACTATAAATGGAACACGGCGCCAAGCTACTCGGTATATACTACGCCGATCGCTGCCCCATCAGGCTCAAACACGATTTGGTACTACTCGGTGGACACATCGGGCAATACCGAAACTGCCGGCAGCCAGACAATAAAGGTCGATACGACAACGCCGAGCCCGTTTGCACTGGCGTCACCGGCAAATGGTAGCTTCTCGGCGAACCAGCGGCCAACGCTCTCGTGGAACGCGTCCGCTGATACTGGAAGCGGCCTTGCTAAATACCTGATTAAAATTGATGGGGCGACCGATCAGCAGGTGGGCTCTACAGTGATATCAACACCGACGGCAAGCCCTATAGCCGATGGACCTCATACCTGGCAGATAGTTGCAGAAGACATCGCCGGGAATCAGACGACTTCGGCAAGCAGAACGATAAATATTGATACCGTAAATCCAACCGCGACTATTACATCGCCATTGAACAGCGCGACTATATCTGGAACGACGAGTATTATAGGCACGGCTTCCGATGCTAACTTTGCGAGCTATGTTTTGGAATATGGCTCGGGGGTTGCACCGTCGTCATGGACGACTATAACCGCTTCGTCGTCTGCAGTTACCAACAGCACGCTTGGAACTTTAAATACGCTATCCCTTACCAGCGGCATGTATACTATAAGATTAACCACGACCGATCAGAGCGGCAAAACCTCTTCGGCATCCGTGTCGGTCACAGTCTCTAACGACACGATTCCACCGGTCACTAGTTACTCAACCAATCCTGCAGCCCCTAACGGGAACAACAGTTGGTTTAAATCAGCCACGACTATAATCCTGACTAGCAGTGATCCCGGCACGACCTATTATAAATGGAACACAACGCCGGGCTATTCAGTATATGCGGCCCCGGTTGCCGCACTGCCGGGCACGAATACGCTTTGGTATTACTCGGTAGATTCATCGGGCAACACCGAAACTGCCG
This sequence comes from Candidatus Aquicultor sp., assembly GCF_054640775.1. NCBI lineage: Bacteria > Bacillati > Actinomycetota > Candidatus Aquicultoria > Candidatus Aquicultorales > Candidatus Aquicultoraceae > Candidatus Aquicultor > Candidatus Aquicultor sp. Next base: position 3,174 of record NZ_JBTSLF010000016.1, read on the forward strand.
GCAGCCAGGTCTTAAGGGTAGATACCGGAACGCCGGCAGGCTTTACACTGAGCGCACCAGCTGACTCAACATGGACGACAACCCAGCGGCCAACGCTTTCATGGAACGCCTCATCCGATGCAGTGAGCGGTCTTGCCAAATACATCGTTAAAGTCGACGGGGTGGTCGACCAGCAGGTCTCGACATCTACATTGTCGACTCAAACCGCAACGACGCTGGCATCCGGCCCTCATACCTGGCAGATAGTTGCAGAAGATAGTGCGGGCAACCAGGTTACCTCAGCTACCAGGACGATCAACGTAGATGCTACCAACCCGACGGCCAGTATAACAGCTCCGTTGAATAACGCGACGATTACCGGTACCGTAAACATACAAGGAACAGCGTCCGATACTAACTTCTCTAATTACAAACTCGAGTACGGAGCAGGTGCTTCACCATCATCATGGACTACGATCACGAACTCTTCGTCCGGTGTGACTAACGGCACGCTTGGAACGTTAAATGCCGGCTCTCTTGCAAGCGGCGATTACATGATGCGGCTTTCTGCGACGGATAGTGCAGGGAATACTGCAACTACATCAATACTCGTGCATGTGGACAGTACAGTGCCAACAACAACTCTCTCAACCACCCCGGCGACTGCAGATGGAAACAACGGCTGGTTTAAATCGGCTGCGACTATAACGCTATCAAGAAGCGAGGCCGGCTCAAGCTGGTATAAGTGGAATACAGCGCCAAGCTATTCAGTATACTCCAGCCCGGTTACCGCGCTATCCGGTACGAATACGCTCTGGTATTACTCGGCGGATACCGCAGGTAATACCGAGACCGCCAAGAGTCAGGTGATAAAGGTAGATACCGGAACACCGGCAGGCTTTACGCTCAGCGCACCGGCCGACGCGACATGGACGGCGACTCAGAAGCCGATGCTTTCTTGGAACGCCTCATCCGATGCAGTGAGCGGTCTTGCCAAATACATCGTTAAAGTCGATGGTACTATCGATCAGCAGGTCTCAACCTCAATCGTATCGACCCAGACTGCGGCAACCCTCACACAAGGACAGCATACCTGGCAAGTCGTTGCAGAGGATGTGGCGGGCAACCAGGTGGCCTCAGCCACGAGAACGATTAATGTGGATACCGCCAATCCGACGGCAAATATCACATCGCCGACAAACAATACCACAGAGACCACCACGTTTAATATCGTTGGTACCGCATCCGATGCTAACTTCTCTAATTACAAACTCGAGTATGGAGCAGGCGCATCACCGTCATCCTGGACTACGATCACGAATTCGTCATCAGCGGTTACCAACAACACGCTAGGCTCACTTAACGCGGCATCCCTGTCTAACGGCAGCTATACTATCAAATTGACGGTTACCGATGGCGCTAGCAAAGTATCAACGGCCTCTGTTCTCATCTCGGTTGCAAACGATGTTTTACCGCCCGTATCGAGCTATACCACAACCCCAAGCGCCCCGGATGGCAATAATGGTTGGTTTAAGTCACCAACGACGACATTCGCTGTGTCGAGCAACGAGACAGGATCTCGCTGGTATAAGCTGAATGCAGACCCTGGTTACTCGTTCTATACGGCACCGGTTTCACTCCCTGAAGGGGTAAATACGCTATCCTACTATGCCGTTGATGTCTCAAATAATACGGAGACGCCACCACATAGCGCGACGATAAAAGTCGATTGGTCCGCTCCTTCAACGGTGCCAAGTCCATCGAGCCCGCTTGATGGGGTGTGGATATCAAACCAGGCTCCGACATTTGCGTGGAACTCATCAAGCGATGCGGTTTCAGGTATCGCCAAATATAAGTTGATGATCGATGGTGTATTCAACAAAGAAGTCGCATCGAGCGTTACGGCGATGACACCCGCATCAGCGCTAAGCGCCGGAAGCCATACTTGGCAGATTATCGCAGAGGATGCTGCGGGCAACCAGACGTCCTCTGGCGCACCGAGAAATTTAAACATAGATATCACCAAACCAACAGCTGCAATAACATCGCCGGCCGCTAACGCTACAGTGAAAGGTTCTGTAACTGTTACGGGTACTGCGGGCGACAATGTGCAGATTGAGAGTTACACGCTGGAATATATCAACGCAAACGGCGGCTCACCCTCTTCCTGGACGAAATTTGCAGAGGGATTTAATACGTCCATTAATAACGGCGTTCTGGGTACGCTTAACACGGTAGGCTTGTCTGATGATAAGTATACGATCAGACTTACGGTAACCGATATCACCGGCCAAACCAACACGGCAAGCGTGTCCGTAACTACAACTAATGGGGATACCACTAATCCGACAACGCCGGGCAGTTTCAATGCGGTTCCACTTGATACGAAAACTCCGGCAACGGGCAGGGTATATCTTTCATGGCTTGCCTCGACCGATAACAAAGCCGTTGCGGGCTACAGGGTGTATAAAAAAGTCGGGACAAATAACGTCTTGCTGGTAACGACTACCGGTACCAGTAAGATGCTGACCAACCTGCCGGAGAAAACGACCTATGAACTCTTCGTTGAAGCGTACGATGCGGCAGGAAACGCCTCAGATCCGTCAACCGTGCTAACGGTCACCACGTTTGCGGCGCCTATAACAGTAACTAAGATGAATCAGCCGGTCGTTCTCGGGCCGGTTACATTAACGTATCCGCAAAACGCGACGCCAGGAACAGTTGAAGTCACCGGTTCTGTAAACCCGGCTCAGCCGCTTCCAATCACTGTTGCGATGGTACCCGGAACCGCGTATGACATCGATTCCACAGTAGTCTTTACGGGTTCGACTACAGTGACTGTGTCCTACGACCCGAGCAGGGTTCCAGGCGATCAAAATACCTTGCAGTTATGGCACTGGGATGGCTCTCAGTGGGAGAACACCACGATAAGCCGGGACATCGCCAACCATACGATCACCGGAAAGTTTACACACTTCTCGGGTGCGGTAATAATTAATCCATTGACGGGACTACCCGAAACCTTCGCATATGGCATGAACACAAACATCCTGTTCATACTGGCTATTATGATGCTATCGATCGGCGGCTACCTGGTCAGCACACGACGCACCGGTCTGCTATAGCGCTATGTGCGTAATGCCGCGCTAATTTCTACCCCAAAATAAAAACCGATTTGTCTGCTAGCGTGCCGTTGTTATGCCACCCGTTCTAAAATCTGGATAAACTTCTTACAAACTGTTTAAGTTATAGTATCATTAGTTGGTAAGTTATCTATAACTTGCTAGGCGATATGGTGATGAATCTTATTAATAGCGCTAACTAAAAAGGGGAATATACATGGCAGGGATAGGTCTTCCAGAGCTTATAGTAATCCTACTGATTACAGTTGTGCCGTTATGGAGGATACTCACAAAGGCCGGTTACTCGGGGAGAGCGAGTCTGTTGGCGTTTGTCCCGGGTTTGAATTTTCTCATACTGCTCTTTCTCGCATTCTCTAAATGGCCTATCGAGGGCAAGCTTGAGAGGTTGCAGCAAAGCACTGCCAATGAAACCAGCACTATGTAAATTTTTGTTATGCTTACCGGCTGACGATTTTAAGAAGGCTCAGCCCTATCGCGGGGTCAAACTCTCTAACGGCATTTACTCCTGCGACTTCCATGATGACCGCCTCGAGAACTAGAAACGCCTCTGAGTTCTCCCTTAGGCAACCGACTTTCACCGTGTCCCTCTTTCCGAAAGCGCCGTGGAGGTGGATCTTCGGCTCGTCGCCCTGCCAGAAAATCGTGCCGATGCCGAGGATTTCATTGCTCTCGTCGATCTCTCTCCATATGGGAACCGGGGGAAGATCATCGGTCTCCGGCCCGACGACAATTCTGCCTTTCTGCATGCCGCCGACAAGATACACGATTCCCGCACGTATATTCTCTGTCTTCGCAATACCGAGGACATTACCCAGCACCTCATCGCCGTCCTCAAACCGTGCGATTACTACTCTACCTATTTTTCCAACCTGGTATTCCATACAAACTCCCTTAACATCTATCCTTGCCATCCATTATTTGATCTGTTATTTGACCTAGTATTTGATCGACTCATTGATCGATCTACCATTATTATCCCATTATTAGCCTGGAAGATGTAGTACCGGCATGTTTTCCGCCTGCTCACCGCTCAAACAAGGAGGTTTACAATAGCACTGCTTATGCCTATACCGAGTATGGTAATAGCGAAATTACGCAGTGCCGGTGGTGATTCTCTGCCAAATCTGCTATGAACTCTGCGATGTCAATCTACCATACATATTAAACTACAGGTAAAGTAGGTAATAACGTATTGCTGGTCAAGATTATCATTAGATAAATTAGCAACAAATGCTTGCCTAATTTGTGCGAGGTTGCTATAATCCAATTACACATATATACCCCCTAGGGTATAATGATAAGATAGGTGCAACCATCGGCTAGTTAGTTTGAGTGGAAAGAAGTTACCAAGTATGTCTAGAGTTGTTGTAGTTGGAGGCAGTTTTGCCGGTCTTACGGGTGCATTGGAAACAAAGCGCAAGCTAGGTAAGAACCATGAAGTCATCCTCATCTCAAAAACAGATAATTTTGTATATATCCCATCTTTGATATGGGTTCCTTTTGGCTGGCGCGATGTTAAGGACCTGACAATCCCACTTAAGCCCATCCTCGACAAAGAGGGCATCCGGTTCGTCCATGCTGAAGTAACAAAGGTGGATTCAGAGAATAATACCGTCAGTACAAGTAAGGGTGATTACGATTATGATTACCTGTTGCTTGGATCGGGTGTCGATATCCGTTTTGATATGGTCGAGGGGCTTGGGCCGGATGGGCACACCTACTCGGTCTGCACGCCGGGACACGCCGAGCATGCCCGCAAAGGTTGGGAGAATTTTGTTAAAGACCCGGGGCCGGTCGTTATCGGCGCAAGCCAGGGCGCAAGCTGCGTGGGCGCCGCCTATGAGTTTTTGTTCAACTTTGAATATGCCTGCCGCAAGGCCGGTATTCGCAAGAAAGTCGACATTACGTGGATTACCCCAGAACCGTTTCTCGCGCACTTTGGTATCGACGGCATGAAGGGTGGAGAAGCGCTCGTAAAAGTATTTATGAAGAAGTTTAAGATCAATTATGTTACCAGCTCTGAGATCGAGAAAATCACCGAAGATACCGTAATGCTCAAGAACGGCAAGAACCTGCCGTTTAAATACTCGATGATTATCCCGCCGTTTAATGGGGCCAAATTCGTTAAGGCATCCGGCGATCTCGGTGACGATAAGGGATTTATCCCGACGCACGATACCTATCAGCACAAGAAATACAAAAACATTTTTGCCGCAGGCCTTGCCGTACAGCTCCCGGCTCCGTGGAAAACCCCGGTAGCCATGGGTGTGCCGAAAACGGGCTACCCATCCGATGAAACGGCTAAAGTGGCTGCGGCAAACATCGCACGTCTCATAAGCGGCAAGGGACATTTACATTCCAAGCCGATGGGCAAAATCCCGGGGCTTTGCGTTCTAGACGCGGGTAGGAAAGAGGTTATTATTGTAACCAACCATCTCTTGAAGCCGCGCCAGTTCGCCATGATGCTTCCTAATCCGTTCAATGATTTCACAAAGCTTTTCCTCGAGAAGTACTTCTTGTGGAAGACGAGAACCGCTAAATCTTATCTGCTATAGGCGCCTTCCGCGGTAACCTTACCGGGTTGCCATCTTATAAGGCCCCCGCCTCGTTCAGGCGGGGGCCTATGTATTATATAAAGGAAACTCCTGCTGGAATAGTATATAATAGCAACCATTATGCGTGACACGGTTGATGAGATTACGACGGGCGGTTACGGCGTTCCGGCCGATAGAGGCATCCATTATGGTGTTTGGGTGCTGATAGCAGCTGTGCTTACCAATCTCGGGGCCATCGGTTTGGGACGGTTCGCGATAGGAATGATCATCCCAAAAATGGGCGCCGGGCTTGGCCTTACCAACACCCAGCTCGGGATTATCGTATCCGGCATGTTCATCGGCTATCTGCTGACGACGGTAATCAGCGGTGCGCTTGCCACCCGTATCGGGCCACGTAAGGTAATTGCGACTTCGATGTGCATGGTTTCTGTCGGAATGGTCATCGCCGGGACGGCATCCGGTTTCTGGGCGGCCCTTATCGGCCAGCTGTTAACCGGTATCGGGGCGGGTGGGAGTAATGTGCCGACCCTCGGCCTTATAACCCGCTGGTACTCGCAAAAAATAAGGGGCACCGCAACCGGAATCGTCCTCGTGGGCAGCGGCCTGGGGTTTGCCTTGTCCGGCATACTCGTGCCGTATATTATCGATGCTTACGGCGCATCCGGGTGGAGGGCAAGCTGGTTTTACCTCAGCTGTATCGTATTCGTAATTACTGTATTGGGCGCTCTGATCTTTAGAAACAGCCCGTCCGAAGTCGGTCTTAAACCCATCGGCGGCAACGTAAGTTCCGAGGGGTCGGGAGAGCTACAGCGGGATGATGATGGGGCGCACGGGCACTGGAAGGACGTCTACCGCTCACGACCGCTCTGGGAACTCGGCTTCATCTACCTGATGTTCGGCTTCTCATACGTCGGCTTTACCACCTTCTTCGCGAAGTATCTGGTCGAAGAGATCGGTTTTACCCACGGCTCTGCCGGCGAATTGTGGTTTATCGTGGGCCTCATCAGCCTCGTAAGCGGGTTTTTATGGGGCATCCTCTCCGATAAAATCGGGCGAAGGATCACACTGATCATCGTCTATGCGCTCCAGGGACTTTGCCTGGCATCATTGGGCGCAACCCACAACCCAACCGTGATAATCATCGCATCCATCGTCTATGCGACCACATTGTGGAGTATCCCGTCGATTATGTCGGCCGCCTGCGCCGACTATGTGGGAGGCCCGCTGGCACCCGCAGCGATCGGCATGGTCACCATATTCTTCGGCATCGGCCAGGTCTTGAGCCCCTCGCTGAGCGGCTACGTAAAAGACCTCACCCACAGTTTCGCCATCCCGTTCCTGATCTCGGCCGCCGCCAATGCTACCGGCGCCCTTCTTTCCTTAATGCTCCCCAACAGGGACGACCATCCCAATAATTAATCATTCAGCCTCTATCAGTTCTCCCTGATAAAGGGGACAATCGCACATGCCTGTGGTAGAATAAGACATTACTGGGAAGCAGGAGATTCGGCATGATCCTTGCTGGGGTCTCGCTGGAATTTGGTGATGCGCGTGCCGGACGACGTAATGAAAAACGATATAATGGATATCGATCAACTTACTCACTACCTGAAGTTGAGCCGGGAGACGATAGAGGGTCTTTTGAAGTGCTGAGACTTCCCGGTGATAGATATCGGCGGTCAGAGCCGGTTTAAGCGGGAGGAAGTTGATGCATGGATGATAAAGAAAGGCAGAAAGGCTGGTGGAGATAGAGTGTCGGCATTAGATGTTCTTAAAGGGGATCTTGATCCGCTCACAAAGCGGATCGTTTTTATGGGGTATTTTACTTCAGAGTTGGAGAAACAGGGGGCTTCGCCCGTAGCCGCCGGCAACTACGCCGTCGAGCTTTACACGTCCGGTGGGTATAAGTCGGATACGGTCGATATGATAGCGCCTGCTGAGCCGACCGGTACATTACTCGAGCGTATGGAGTTTGTAAGAGAGGCCGGTGCCTGGGTCAATAATGAGGTTGGCATAACGGCCAAAATAATCGCCGAAGACCTCGATGAGGCCAGGCTTCAGAGGGTAAATCAGGTCGATGTAAACGGCCTTACGGTTTACATCCTTGGCATCGAGGATACAGTAATCGATAAACTCAAGAACTTCGTTTTCGATGGCGAGTCAAGCGCAATCACCTGGGTACAGGAGGTAATCGAACTCAACGTCAATCAACTAGATTTAGATTACCTGAATGAGGAAGCAGTCAAAACAGGGGTCTCGGGACCCCTTAAACAGCTTCTCATCGAGCTGAGGCTCGAAGACGAGGAAGAAGAGGGTCTTGAATAGAACAAGCGGTATGTTGTCCGTTGTAATTCTTATTCTCTGCAGTGTTATTTTTACCGGCTGCAGTGGTAAAACTGAAACAACGGGCGTAACCGCAACATCCGAGAGCACAACGCCCTCAACAACAGCGGGGGCTATATCGACAACGGCGGAGAGCACTATGAAGCTGGCATCAACCTCACTTCAAAATGGCGGCACCATCCCGGTCAAATACGCCAATACCAGCGTGCCGGGCGGGCAAAATATCTCGATTCCTCTCGAATGGAACGATGCCCCTGCGGGTACAAAATCCTTCGCAATCTCGATAATAGATACAAGCGCAAACAACTGGGTGCACTGGATGGTAATCAATATCCCGGCCACCACGACATCGCTGCCCGAGGGCGCTTCGGGCAAGAAGATGCCGGTGGGGTCAAAAGAACTCACCAACACATTCGGTGCCCCCGGCTACGGCGGCGCCCAACCCCCACCGGGCTCCGGCCCACACAACTACGTTATTATAGTCTATGCTCTCGACACCGGCTCAGTGTCGATGCTCGAACAACCGACCGCAGACGAATTTGAGCAGGCCCTGGATGAGAAAGCCCTCGCCAAAACCAGCCTCACCGCCACATTCTCTCGGCAATAAAAAACTTTGCCGATTCTGCATATCCTCGCGCAACTCGGGAATAAAAATCTAAAGCTCGCCCAACAATGCATAGTCGCAACAAGGTACCTGCTATCTATATTCTACGGGTGGTGATCGCAATACCTGAGTTACCTGAGGTCGAGACGATTAAGCGAGAATTCGAGCATGAGATAATCGAGCGCGGGATAGAGTCCGTCGAGGTAAGGACGCCGAGCATCTTAAATATCCCGCCGGCGCAGTTTGTCGAGCGGGTAAGCGGCGCCGAGTTTACCGCTGTCAGCAGGCGCGCGAAGTATCTTGTGGCAAACTTGTCCAACGGATATAGCCTGGTAATACACCTTAAAATTAGCGGGCAACTGCTGTATGTGCCGAAAAACGATCCAATCAAGGATTATACGCATGTGATATTCAACCTCGATGACGGCAAGCAGCTTAGGTTGCGTGACGTCAATTCGTTCACGTCGATCCAACTTATAAAGACGAGCGATATTCCGGCGTTCTTCGCTCACCAGAAGCTCGGGCCCGAGCCGCTAAACCCGGGCTTTAACTATGACGCCTTTAAGACCATCATGCGGCGGCACCCGAGGGCAAGGATAAAACCGCTCCTCCTCGACCAGCACTTCCTTGCGGGCATCGGCAATATTTACGCCGACGAGATACTCTTCTTTGCCCGCATCCGCCCCGATAAACGGGTCTCCGAACTCTCAGAACTCGAGGTGCGCAGAATCTACGAGGGTATCAAGCGGATCCTCCCGGAGGCGATACGGCATCGCGGAACGACGACCCAGTTCTATCTCGACCTAAACGGGCGCCAGGGGGAGCACCAGAACTTCCTTAAGGTGCACGCAAAAGCGGGCAAGGCATGCGAAGGGTGCCCTGGTGTCGTAGAAAAAACAGAGCTATCCGGGCGGGGAACCTACTTCTGCCCGAGCTGCCAGCATTAAAGCTTCTACCGGAACTACAAGAAAACTATGCAAAGAAAAAAAGCGGGGGGACGATCCCGCTTTTTCTGTAAATCATGTTGACCAGTAACTATTAGTCAATTATAAAAGCTGTATAAGTACTTTACGTTATTGGATTCTCTGCTCCGCAAAATCGCCGATAAACGGGAGCTTATACTCTTCGCCTGAGAATGCTTTGATGAGAAGAATGATCCATGCAACCAACCCGCCTATAGAAATGGCCGCCCAGAGAATAACGCCGATGAGCGCACCGATAAGTGGGATAAAATGCAGAATTGCCATCAGGATCATATAGGCGATCCAAGCGACAAACAACGCGACGCTAAATGTCACCGACTGCCATGCATGGAACTTGACGTACCTGTTGTCCTTCTCGATTGCAATAAAAACGATTCCGCCTATGATGCCAAACAAATACGCTAAGAAAGCCGCTAGCTTAGGATCGAGACCGGTGCTTGAAGTCTCTACTGTGTTCTGTGTCTCACTCATTACTACTACCTCCTGTTCTGTACTATCCTGCCTATTTTTTTGCTTACTAACTGCAACCCCTAGCTTGTTGCTTACTGTTAGCTATAAGTTCTCTATTAACCAGGTTTTACCTTTAAAGATTTGAACCTATTTCTTATAACTTTGTTTCGTATCGGCAACATGAAATATGAACTTAACGCCAGGCATCTCTACGTCCTATGCTATAGTAAAAGCACTATGGTACCTATTAAACTCAGCTTAATGCCAAGGCAGATAGCTCTCATCACAGCACTGGTGCTGGTCATAGGGGTAGTGTCGGTTCTTGTAATGAACTTGGTCGTTGTTTGTGGCGCCCAGGGCCATATCGTACGTTCACCCGATAAGGCGCCGCGCGCCCCGGTTGCCATTGTACTCGGGGCAAAGGTGCTTAAGAGCCGGAGGCTTTCGGATATGCTTGCAGACCGGGTAAATGCGGGAATCGATCTTTACAAGAAGGGCAAGGTCAAGAAGCTGCTGCTGACCGGCGACCATGGGCGAACGGCCTATGATGAAGTAAACAGCATGCGAAAATATGCTCTTCAGAGGGGCGTGCCTGCCGGGGATATATTTATGGACCATGCGGGGTTTAACACGTACGATAGCATGTACCGGGCCCGCGATGTGTTCGGGGTCAAACAAGCAGTCATCGTGACGCAAGATTTTCACCTCGCCCGCTCGGTTTACACAGCGAGGGCATTGGGAATCGATGCGTCTGGGGTCTCCGCGGATAGGCATATCTATGCGGGGGTGGTGCGCAATGAAGCACGCGAGGCGCTGGCTCGCATTAAGGCGTTTATCCAGCTTACCATCACTCACCCCAGACCGAAGTTTTTAGGCCCGAAGATCCCGATTACCGGTGACGGGCGGCTCACCAACGATAAGAACGATTAAGACTATGCCGCAAACTCGGTTAATCTGCGCAGTTCATCGACTATCGCCTGGCAGAAATCCTCTAAGTCTTGGGGGCCGCGGCCGGTAACAAGGTTTCCGTCGATGACGACCGGCTCATCAAAATATCTTGCCCCTGCGTTTTCGAGGTCGACCCTAATAGACGGGGAACCGGTAACGTTTTTACCCTTTAGAGCTTCAAGATTGATAAGTACCTGCGCGCCGTGATCGATGGCACCGATTATCTTGCCCGAATTGTACATGTCGAGGATAAACGCAAGTGCATCCTCATCCATTCTGGTAATATCCGGCGAGTAGCCGTCGAAGATCACCACCGCATCGAAGTTATATGAACGCCCTTCTTCGTAGCTGACCTCAACGTCGACCTGTGTCTTGCGGTCCGCGTCGGAGAGCTTCTGCCCTGCGGTCTCTCCCACGGTGCTGATCAACGCGCTCTCCTTGGAGAGGCAGCTATGTAGACCGTTGAACTCGTTTGCATCAAAACGGTCCGAAAGGACCAGTGCCACTTCTTTTCCTGAAATCGCCATGAAAACTCCTCCTTTTGTTACTTGATTATTACCCCTCACACAGTGGCGGAAACAATTTCCTTGCAGATGAGCACGCCGGAGTTTGCAGGTTTTGTACCCGTTTATCGCGGGTAAACTCTGCTTGTCTTTGTTTAACACATTGGAGGGATACCTTATGCAGGCAAGGGGAAAGAACATCGCTATTCTCCTGCCGAACCACTTCAATGCAAGTCTTTTCAATACGTTAAGGGATTGCATTGTCGGGGCAGGCGGGAAGGTTTTAGTCGTAGGCTTTAAGGAAAACGAGCCGTTGACGGACAGCACACGAAAAGAGGTGCTGACGATAGATATCGCGACAGAAAACCTGGGCCTGGGTGACTACGACGCCCTTGTCATCCTGGACAGTTCGACGCCCGAGGAAATGATTGCCAGCAGAAAAAACTTAGGGCTTATCTCAAAATCATACGAGCAGCAGAAGGTGCTGGGTGCGGTCGATAGGGGCGTCGAGCTTTTGGTGGCGGCTCTCGGGCGTCTGATGAGCGACCGCGAAGTAACGGGTCCGCCCGAATCCAGAATAGATCTTGAAAGCACCGGCGCCAACTTTGTTGATAAAGAGGTAGTGGTCGACAAGTACTTGATTACGGCGAAAACCGTTAACGACGCGGAGAGGTTTTGCCAGGTACTTTTGGATGTAGTTCAATCTGTCGGAGGACTTGCGGCTTAAACGATTTTTCTTGCCGCATCATCGTTCATGATGATGCGGGTAAGTACCCTGACGATGTTCCGGTCAAGCGTTGTAGAGCTGTTGTCTTCAAGCTCTTTAAGAGCTTCTTCGACCGTAAAGGCTTTTTTATACGGCCGGTTCGAAACCATTACTTCAAATGAATCTGCGACCGCGACTATCCTTGCATAAAGGGGGATCTCGTCTCCCTTTAAACCGTAAGGATATCCGCTGCCATCCAGGCGTTCGTGGTGATAGAGAACGGCCTGGGCAATGAGTTGGAGCCCGGTTTTTGCTACTATGCGTTCCCCGATGATCGTGTGAAGCTTGAGTTCCTGCAACTCTCTGTCGGTGAGCGGCTCCGTCTTCTTCAGGATGAGTTCCGAAATGGCCACCTTGCCTATGTCGTGTAGATGCCCGGCGATTCTGAGGTGATCGACTTGCTCCGGTGACAATCCGAGTTCATGGCCGATGAGTTCGGCAAATACAGCCACGCGCTCCGAGTGCCCCTGCTGGCAGCTCTCTTCGCCTTCAATCCTTTTTACAAGAGCATGCAGTATATCCCCGTAATGGGATTCCTCTGGCTCCTGACTGCTGCTTTCCTGATCGTTATGGAATATGGCCTTGCCGTTATTCATACATGTCCTCCGATTATAGTTATCGGCAGCTCTCGAAGCCCGCTTAGGGCATCATAAGGGAAAATAGGGAGTGCGGGCGCGTAAAGCCCGTGTTTTGATAGAAAGATGGGCTATTGGGCAATAATAGTTGTAGGTACTGCTCATCTACCGTTTGTTCGGGGAGGCGCTCGCGTTTGTTATTGCTCGGATTATCGATTGCGACATGGGCGATCATTCTGGTCACTCTCTTATTCGCAATTCTATGGGTACAGGTTCTAATTTTGCATTATCGGGGCGCATTCCGCCGTATTTGGATGTGGGAGCCGGTTGTCTACTTACCGATTTTAGTCGTTATGGGAATAGTCGCTATTTTTGTTCACGGGGTATTCCTGGAAGTTTACGGTATTGCGTTGACGCTATCAATGTTGATGGGCCTCTCAGGGTTCGTATTTCATATTCAAGGGATTTTAAACGAGGTCGACGGTTGGAATCTTGATAATATTATGGTCGGCCCACCGCCGATGTTTCCTTTGAGCGTAGCTCTGATTAGCATGATCGGTGTCGTCGCGGCCCTTTTGGGGAGGTAGTAATGTCTGCTGAATCGTATCCCGACTATAACGTGCTCGACCGTATGGACTTCTGGGACGATCATACCAGGCAGATCGTCGAAGCCAGGCTGTCGTCGGTGCCACAGCCCGCCTTCTTCACAACCGAGGAGGCCATAATCCTTGAGGCGGCTGTCTTAAGGTTATTACCCCAGCAAAGAGAGAACCCTATCTCCGTGGTGCCGTTTATCGACGAGAAGTTGGCAAAGAATCGGACGGATGGGACGCAATATATAGATATACCCCCAATGCAGGAACTATGGAGGATGTTCATCCGCTCTCTTGATGAGGAGGCGCAGTATGCCTATAAGCAACGCTTTATAGGGCTCGACGGTGAGGCGCAGGATACGGTGTTAAGGGCGCTGGAAAAAGGTGAATCGCGATCATCGACGTGGGGAAAAGTGCCGGCAAGGAAATCTTTTCAGCAACTGGTAAGCGTTGCGGCCATGTTTTATTATGCCCACCCGGAAGCCTGGAATGAAGTGGGCTGGGGTGGGCCCAAGCATCCCGAGAGATATGTCAGGATAGAATGCGGTCGCAAAGACCCTGAAGAGCCGGGGAGGGTCGGCGATGTCCTCGGGTAAGCCGGATGTCGTTATCATCGGCATAGGCGGCGCCGGGGCCGTTATTGCGGCTAAGCTCGCACAGGCAGGGGTATCCGTTGTCGGTTTGGAGGCGGGTCCGCATTGGGACTCGCAGAGCGATTTTGCTAGCGACGAACTCTCGATGATGGACAAGCTCTTCTGGCTTGATAATAGGATAAGTGCGGGCCACGACCCTATCGAGTTGGGGCGGGCAAATTCGGGGCGCGGCGTTGGCGGCGGCACGGTCCACTTTCTGGGGTACGCCTTACGGTTTCACGAGGATGATTTTAGGACGAAGACAATCGATGGTGTCGGTGAAAACTGGCCGATAAACTACAACGACCTCGAGCCATACTATGCCGAGGTCGAGAGATTTAACCAGGTATCGGGGCCGACGTTTTTCCCTTGGGGCGCCTACCACGGGCCATATCCAAAGCGAAGCCACTACCGGGCCTGTATGCACGAGAGATTTCGCCGGGGCTGCGAGACGCTTGGGATTCCCTCAACGGTTGGGCCGATGTTTATCTTATCGAGCGCCACAAACGACAGGCCCGGCTGCACGTACCGCGGGTTCTGCAAGTTCGGCTGTATACCGAAATCCAAATCGAGCACACTCGTTACCTACGTCCCGCACGCCATTAAGTACGGCGCAAAGATAATCCCAAACGCTATGGCCGTGCGGTTAAACGTGGGCAAGGATGGGACCATCAGGAGCGTAACGTACTTAAGCGAAGGCAACGAGCGGGAGCAGGAAGGGGGTACGTTTATCGTTTCAGCTTACTCGATCGAAACGCCGAGATTGCTGCTTAACTCGAAATCGGAGCAATTTCCGGAGGGAATCGCGAACTCCTCCGGGATGGTCGGTAAGAACCTGATGGTGCACTCCGCCGATTTTGTCATCGGCAAGTATGAGGAAATGATCAGGCAATACCGGGGCCCTCAAGGGCTTGCCCTTACCCAGGAATGGTACATAAGAAAACCCGGTGATGGCTTTGCGAGGGGATATACTATCGAGACCGAGACCTTGCAGCCGATCGAGTTTTCGCAGGCGCTGGTAAAGGGAAAAGGGGTTTGGGGACGGCAGCTGATCGACGACATGCGAGACTATAATCATTATGTAAGCTTTAGAATTGTAGGCGAGTGCCTGCCCAGCGAGAACAACACGGTTACCCTTGCAGATGAGCTCGATCAATATGGAATCCCGAGGGCAAAAGTAACGTATAGCTACTTGGATAACGACAAGAGGCTTATCGAGCATGGCGTGCGAAAATGCAGAGATATACATGAAGCCGCCGGTGCGATTGAGACCTTTCGGTATCCTGTGACCTCACATCTTCTCGGAACGTGCAGGATGGGGAGAGATCGCAGGACGTCGGTTGTCGACAAATGGTGCCGCTCGCATGACGTAGCCAACCTGTTTATCTGCGATGCTAGTGTTTTTGTGACCGGGGCGGGTGTAAATCCAACCCTTACCGTGGAGGCGCTGGCCGCACGGACCGCCGATTATATCATCGATGCAAAACAGCGTTTTGAGTTATAACTTACCGTTTCTGCCTTTTGAGCTGTGCTTCTACCCGGCAACCCTGTGCCAATTTTTTCATAAAGAACGTTTGTTATTGAGCCGATAGTGTATCCTAACTAGTCTTTATAAACACTAACTTCAATAAACGATATTAAATGATACAAACAGCAAGGCGTGTAACCCATGGGTGGAAAACATGGTAGCTAACCAGCTTGATCTACATAGTCTAACACCGAATGATAGCGTTATCGCTATTTTTTGCGTTGCCATAGCGCTTCTTGCTGTGATGGGTATCCGGCATTTAAAAGACAATCATTATTTCAAATACTTTGCAGCAAGCTTTAGCTTCTTCTTTATTTCGACGGCGGCAAGTATTCTAAAATCGCTTAGTCCGGGGCCTTTAGGCCTGGTGGAAGATATAACCCTAATTTTTGCGGCTTTACCGGTGGTTCTTGCCGCATTGAGATTCAGGAGGGCAGATCCATAGTCGCTATCATGCTTCTCTTTGAACTTGTGATAGTAGGTATGTGCATGTTCGCCATTGCTCTGCTGTTCGGTAAAAACGAACGTAGTGGGAATTTTCATGCTAAAAAAGCAATCGCCTCGGTGAGTTTGGCTTTGGGGATGCTGGCCGTTGTGAACTTCGTATCTGACAAAACAGAAAATCCTTTTGCTGTTTCCGCTGAGATATATTCGAGGGTTTTAATAGCAGTGCTCTGGTTTCTGCTCATTTACCATGCCGTTTATGCTGAGATAAAAGATACGATAAAACGAGGAGAAAAAGAGCTGGCGGCTCTGAATGACGTGGCCATGGCGGTCGGTCAATCGATGGATCTCTCTCAGATATTACATGACGCGCTTCTTGCTGTTGTTAAGATCGCCAATTTTCAAGTAGGTTTTATCTACCTTTTCAATGAAGAAAAAAACGTTCTTGAGCTGGCCGCTTGGCATGGCGATATCCCCGATAATTTAGCCCGAAAGCTGATTACTTTAAAACCGGGGCAGGAAGTCTGAGGGGTCGTTATCAAGGAAGACCGGTCGGTCTGCCTGGAAGACCTCACAAATGACCCTATCGCTCAGGAATCAGAGGTCGCCGTGAGCCTCGGTATACACTCAGTTGCCGGTACCCCGTTGCGGTATGAAGGCAAAGTTATTGGAGCAATAACTGTTGGAAGCACTACAGCCAAGTATATAGATGCTAAAGACAGGCTCTTGATCGGATATATGGCTAACCAGATTACGCTTGCGATCATCAAAGCGCAACTTTACAAAGAGGAGAAAGAGGCGAGGCTAAAGTTAAGCGCGCTTGAGAACGTCTCTGAAGCAGGGCTCACCACGTTGAGCATCGACGGAATGCTGAACGAGATCGCGCAACGAATCGCGTCGAACATGAATGTGGATTGGTCGGGTATTATTCTTTTTGAAGACAAACATGGGATGATGATCGCTGAGCGCACCTCGAACGGTTGCAGTTCTATGAAGGGGAAAAGCATGAGCAACGGTTGCGAGGTTATCAGCGATATTCTTGCGAAAGGTAAAACCAGGGTTCTGAAAAAGAACTCTTTAAGCGAAGTAAAGCGACACGTTAATGAATCCGAGATCAAGTCTATTGCTATTGTGCCTATTAACCTAAGGCAAGATAGGGCCTGTACGGTTGCCATCGGAAAGAAGGCAAGAGGCTCTTTTACCGACAAGGAACTCCAATTACTTGAGCTGCTTAGCTCAAGAGCCGCATTCGCGCTAGAAAATGCCATGTTGTTTAGCAGGCTCGAGCAATCGTACCTCGACACAATAGAGTCCTTGGTAAAAGCTATCGAGGCGAAAGATAAATACACTCGCGGACATTCGGAGCAGGTCGCAACGCTTGCGCGGGAGATAGCCCTTGTTATGGGGCTGGATAGAGACAGGGCGGAGCGGATTTACACCGCGGGCCTCCTGCATGATGTCGGCAAAATCGGAATCTCAAGCGGTGTGTTATGTAAACCGTCTATATTAAGCCCCGAAGAGTATGATGAGATTAAGCTTCATCCGATAAAAGGGTATGAAATCCTAAAACCTATCCGCAGCTTTGCCGATCTTGCGGAGATCGTCTTGCAACACCATGAGCGATTCGATGGCTCGGGATATCCAAGGGGTCTACGTGGAAACGACATATTCCTTGAAGCGCGCATTTTGGCCATTGCGGATGCATACCAGGCAATGATTTCAAGCCGTCCTTACCGGAAGGGGCTTCCCATCGACCAGGCAATACTCGAGATTCGAAAAGGCGCAGGCGGCCAATTCGACCCGGAGATAGCTAATATCTTTATCAACATGCTTGAACAAGAGCAGCAGCAATCCCCACGACCCTCAAAACCCAGAAATATCCCCTCTGATTCTATAGCCCGACGTTAATTAAATTCACATCATGCTGTTCCCTGTAATAGTAAGAGTATTTGGGTACATTAAGTAGCGAACTACTTGAATTACTATTTGAACCGCGATTTTGTTTTATGGTTTGAAGAGCTATTACATTTGGAGGTGCTGGCATGAAGTTCTTGGTTATTGATAGGGGCGGAAGTATCGAACTTTCGCCGACTGAAGGTGAATCCCTGTTCATGCAAACCCGTGATTGGGTGAGGGATATGATGGATACGGGCAAGATCGAGATCGCCTACGCGTTGTCGGGCGAGATGGCGAGCGTCGTGATTTATGATGTCGAGTCGAATGAGGAACTTGATGATATGTTGCAGGATTATCCGCTCAGCAACTACTCGGTGTTTGAGGTTTATCCGGTATCGGATGCGCTTCGTTCGTTTGAGAAAGCGGCCGGCGTTTTTGGGATGAGAAGGCAGATGGCGGCGTAGGCCCGAGTTTTGAGGCGAAAAATAAAAGCCGGTGTGATAACCGGCTTTTATCTGTATATCTTGATGTATTCTTTATTTCACTTGTTAGATTGTTACTGGCTAGGCCCGCTCTTTGAACTCTGTACGGTCCACTGGCCTTTATCGTTTTTAATAAATGTCCAGGTCGCTATCCAAGAGCCGTTCGGCCCTAGATCCATGGTGACAGGTACATTAGCTACATTGCCATTAATGGCCGGTGTGCCGACCTTGTAGCCTACGAGGCCGTAGCCCTCACGCTGCTGGCCGAAAGTGGCAGCATCGCCCTGGCTCTTGTTTGCATAAGGTTGCAGATCATATGCGGTCTTCCAGTCCTTTGCTATCCACGCCTTGTAATATTTTTCGCAGAACTGATCAAGGTTCATAGTTGCCGGGACGATTGTCGCGGGGTCTTTTGAGCTAACCGGTTCGCTTGATTGCGGGGCCTCTGCTGTTGGGGCTGCTAGCGGAGCGCCTGTCTGAGGTGCTGCCGTTCCGGGTTGAGCGGCCTGTCCTGATTGCCCGGCTTGCGGTGCCTGGGTGCCTGTGCCCGGTTGAGTTGAGTATACCGGCTGAGAGTCATTCTTTCCAAAAAATGCCGCAAAAATCACTAAGGCAAGTACTGCCACACCGATTACTGCGATTGGAAGGATCTTTTTCAAATCCACGAAGCGACTTCCTTTCTCTCGAATGTGAAAAATTACATTTGCTGATAATGTACCTTAAACTGCACTAGCTTTCAAGTGCAAGATACGGCTGATATTAATTGCATGGGGCTGTAGAAACCTCCATTAGTTTGCTCGAAAATAGAGACAACACGGCACCAGCGCGTGCTATAATGCTTAGAAGGTTTGCTGGTACCAGCCGGGGTATGGTATAGGTCACCTAATCCGTGCTCGGGTACTAGCAACTATAAGTATCTATAAATAGCTTAACAGGAGGTAAAAAGAATTGCTTAACTTTAGAAAATTACTCGCAATATTTGCCGTAGCCGCATCGATCTTTGTGGCAGCCGGCTGTTCATCGAACCAGGCTACGGTTCAGGACCAGGGCGGCGTCCAAACTGGCGTTGATCAGTCGCAGAACGGGCAGCCGACTGATCTGTCGGATTTACAAACGCAACCGGCCCAGCAATCGCAGGCGGCCAGCTATCAAAATATCGACGCCGCACAGGCCAAACAGCTTATCGACGCTAAATCGGTTCAGCTCATCGACGTCAGGGAAGAGGATGAGTTTAGGATGGGCTATATTGCGGGCGCAAAGCTGATTCCGTTGGGCCAGCTTACTTCGCGAATAGGAGAGATCGATAAAACGAAGCCGGTCCTTGTGTACTGTGCTACCGGTGCGAGAAGCGCCGAGGCCGCACAGGTTCTGGTCGCATCCGGCTACACCAAGGTCTATAATCTCGCATCCGGTGTTGATGGCTGGACTTACGGATTAACCCAGAATTAGCATGGCGCTTGGTAAAGCGGCGGCTAAGTACCTATTTACAAGGATAGCGTTAAGCGTATAATTAAATGTATCTGAAGATATCCACGCAATAAAGACGGGTTTTTACCCCGTCTTTATTGTTTATGGCTGCATTACATCGCATGCGCTTTTATAGTGTCCCTATTTACAGCGCTAGCTCGCCAGATTTTCCTCTCTTTTCTCAAGACGTTTTAAGACGTCAATGGCCGCATTGATGTCGGGCAGTACATCGTCGGGATAGCTCTTCGCGTATGTTACGACACCCGCCGAGTCGATAACGTAAACCACGCGTGTTTCGCGCTGTTTTTCTTCGCTCCATACTCCAAAAAGGCGCCCCACATTTCCGAACCAATCGGAAAGCAGGGGAAAATCGATGCCGAGTTTTTCCGCATATGCCTTATGGGACCATTCGCTATCTGCGCTTATGCCCACGACCTGGGCTCCAAGCTGGCGTATCTCAGGCAGGTGCTCGAGAATACGGCCAAACTCCGAGGTTCAGACAGGTGAAAAGTCATGCGTGTAAAAGACCAGTAAAACGTTTTGGCCGCGAAATTGCGAGAAGTGACAACTGTTTCTGTCTTGGTCCGGTAACGTAAAATCGGAAACGAGTTCTCCTACTTCGAGTGCCATAAGCCATCCTCCATTCATACTAGTATGTGGAATATTCCCACAATTGAGGCGAGTAATGCTTGATGCCGATTAATGGTCTCAAAAACAAAAAAGAAGTGGATGCCGTTGGTGGGCATCCACTGGAAATATTCTTTTGCATAAGTCTCTTGTTGCTGCTCTATGGCAATCCAGGCCTAGCTGATTTTACCAAGCTCGAGGAGGGCTTTTCTCAGTACTTCCTTGCCCTTTTCAGTCATGCCGATCAGCGGGAGACGTACTGGGCCGGCAGGTACACCCATCCAGGTCAAAGCTTGTTTTACCGGGACCGGGTTGGGCTCGACAAAGAGCGCGTTTACCACGTCGAGGGTTTTAAAGTGGATATCGCGGGCCGCATCGATGCTGCCTTCGCCGACTAGTTTCACCATCTGGTCTACTTCTTTTCCGATAACGTGTCCGACAGCGGCAACCGCTCCATGACCGCCCAGGCACAGGAGTGAGAACGTAAGCGCATCTTCTCCTGCGTAAATATGGAAACCGGCGGCATGAGTGGCTTTTATTATCTTCATCGTCTGCAGGATGTCGCCGGAGGCGTCTTTCAGGCCGACGATTGTGTCAAGCTCGGCGAGTTTGATAATCGTATCGGGTTCGATGTTCCGCGCGGTTCTGCCCGGAATGTTGTAGATGATGATCGGCAAATCGGTCGCATCCGCTATAGCCTCAAAATGCTTTATGATACCTTCCTGGCTTGGTTTGTTATAGTAGGGACCGACCTGGAGCGTTGCGTTTACGCCGATATCTGCGGCGGCTTTTGTCATCTCTATCGCTTCCATCGTCGAGTTCGAGCCGGTACCGGCGATAACAGGAACCCGTCCGGCAACCGCGTCGACCGTGATCTTTATTACGTTGATGTGCTCGTCGTGCGACAGCGTTGGTGACTCACCGGTTGTCCCGCATGGGATGATCGCAGCGGCAGCCTGCTCATCGATCATATAGTCTATCAGGGTGCGAAGACCGGCCTCGTCGACTTTGTAATCACCGGTAAATGGTGTAATGATAGGGATAAGGCATCCCCTTAGGTCCCATTGCTTCTGCCTCATGTTGACTCCTCCTTGGTATACATCTTACAATTTTACCCTTTACATGGGTAAATGCGTCAAGCATTATTAGGTGTTTTTTGGAAAGAATACTGCCCGGGGGAGGATGGAGCCTTACTTGCTATCGGACTGCAAGAAACTCTCGATCTCTCTAAGGCCGCGCTCGGTCTGGCTTTTTATGATCGACTCGGAGAGAAGCGACTGCATTTTTTTATGTGTGTCGATGATTTCGTTCAATAAATCGTTTATGCGGTTTAGCTTTTCGTGCTGGGCATCGGCCCAGCGGTTGGAATCGCTCATGTAGCTATATTACCATATATTCCCATTATGTACCATAGGTGCCAGATCATGCGAATGTCCTGTGTGCGCCCTATCGCAAGGGCTACCCGGCTCCGCTATACTATAAAGAATCGCAACGGATTCAGTAAACTTGAGCCTGGATTGGAGAGCCTATGCAAGCAGGGGGGATAAACCTACCGGGAATCAAAGATGTGGCGCTGATCAGGGCTTTGTCGAACAGCGCCGAGGGTGAGGTTGCCCTTAAGGCGGGCGATATCATTCAGGCGAAGGTGATTGCGGCCTCCCAGGAGAGCGTTATTTTAAATATCGGTGGTTCCCGAATTAGCGCTTCGACAAATCTTTCTCTAAGCGCCGGTCAAATGGTGGCGTTGGTCGTTGTTGAAGCCGGCCCGGAGAAGGTGGTCCTCAAGCAAGTCGCAGAGCAAACCCCCGGCTCGGTCACCTTAAAATACAGCAAAGCCGATCTTGCAGCGTATCTTCTTAACGACTCCGGGCTAAAAAGCAGCGATGTAAAGAACATAGCAATGCTGCTCCAGGGATCGAAAATAGATACGGGCGCAAGCTTTGCCGAGCTTGAGAAGCTCGTTTCACTGGCGCTCGGTAAGGGTGATGTGCCGGAAGAGCTTAATCTTGGGGCATTGCTCGGTGAAATCGACGAGTTGATCGTTAGCGCCGGCGACAAGCAAGAGATAGCGGGCAGCCTGAAAACGATGGCTAAGGCGATAAGCCATGAGGCAAACATGCTTGCTTTACTTGAAGGCGGCGAGATTGATGTTAGCGGTCTCAAGGCGAGCCTTTTACAATCCCGATCGGAGCTTGCAACGACAATCCAGAAAAGCCCGCATCTAACCAGCAGCGGGATATTATCGGCCGTGAAAGAATCGGTCGAGAAGGTCATAAGTGTGTTTCACGCGGTCGAGGCGCTGAACCTGCCGGTCGACCAACCCGTAAAGGGATTTATCTACCTGCCGCTTCCCGTGCGGTTGGGTGAGAACGTGGGGACGGCCGAGGTCAAGATCTTTAAGAAGGGGTCTGATGGCAAGGGCGGCGCGCAGCAATCATCCGTTTTTACCATCGGTTTTGCCCTGGACATGCCGGCGCTCGGTAAAACCAGGGCGTGGCTTGAGATGGCCGACAGGTTTGTAAGCTTCTCGATGGCTCTTGAGAATATAGAGGCGATACGGCTCGCTGAGAGTATGTTTGGCGAGCTTAAGCAATCCCTTGAGGATATGGGCTATCAGGTGGGTAAGATGAGTGCGGCCGAGATAAAAGAAGACAGCCCGATCAGTTTAATAGAAGAGAAGCTCGGCTTAAATCTTGCCGGCATAGACTTTAAGGCGTAATCATGCAGAAAGACAGAAAAATCGAGAAGACGCATAAACCT
>NZ_JBTSLF010000017.1:0-26018 GCF_054640775.1 Candidatus Aquicultor sp.
TAGCATCACGTTATATTTCTTCTTCCTCATCAGTGGAGCCTCCTTACCTATATAATTTCGTCGAGGCAAGGATGTCACATTATTTTACTCAGCACAAGCGTGATGGTGTACTAGCGGCCAATCAAGATTATCATGGTAGGAGCTCGTCTATGAATTTATCGAGCATAAGTAGCTTGTTGCAAGCTTGCCCTAAGTGAAAAGCTTTCCGATTGGTAAAAGTGCCTAGCTCAACACGTTTTCCAAGACCCCTTACTGCCTTTACGACTTCTTCAAAATCACTGTCTGCACTTATGAGAACAGCGACGTCATATTCATCATTAAAAGCCTTCGTTAACATATCTATCGCTATCTTTATGTCAACGCCTTTTTCAATGTAAGTGTCATCCTGTTTATACATTCTGCCGAGACAGACTTCTACACCTTCGGTCTGACGTAGCTTACTAAAGAGCCGCTGCTGACCAGTAGCCATTGTTTTTGCTTTTTCGGTTCCATCATCAACGACCGGTGCTCGATAATAGTAAGTCTTAATAAACTTTCTGCCATCACCGGCAATCTTTTTAGAAAGCTCGCGGTAATCTAGCTTGCTGTCGCTTTTGCCACAATATCCTTTTATGCTGTGATAAAAGTTTGAACCATCGATAAAGATAATAACTCTGTCCATCCCCACATTGTAACAGAAATGTGCTAAACAAAAAAAATCCAAGGAACCATAAGCTCCTTGGATTTTTTACCGTTGCTGCACGCAACAACGGGATTGTAGCTTTTAACTATTCGTCTAGGCGAATAGTACCATCTAGCTTGACATGTGTCAAGAACCCACTTGACACGCTGCAATTATATTATCGACATTTATTCTTAAATGTAAACATGATTTCCAAAATTACTGCCGCAACTGCGAGAGTCTAACCGCCTTTTTCCACGAACGCGAATTTAAAAGACACGGGGCTGTAAATGCTAGCTTTTTGTTGATCCCCTATATGTTGGTACGAAATTGGGAAGATGCTTTATTATTCTGCGTTATGCTCACTCTTTGACCTTAGAACAAAAGCTGATGTGGCAAATGCGATTACTGCTATCGAGGTTGAATAGATGACAAATCGCTGTCTGACTTTGTGGACATAGGGTAGGTAATCAAGTATAAAATCGCGCTTGTGCTGTGGGAGCGATAATATTTCAAATGGATAAAAGTCATTTGAGAGTGTTGCTACGGCAGGAGCAATGGTTTTTTCATAATATTTCATCGCATGAACAAGTTTGTCGAACTTAGCCTTATCAAGATTTTTCGCATACCATATCTGTTCGTCCTTAGTCTTTGCCTCAAGCTCCCGCATTTCCCGCATTGGCTCTAGTTTTGCCGCTACGTTTAAAACATATTGTGAGATCTTGTAATTTCGGTCATTGTAAAGGTAGAAGATAGATCCAAACGCTATAGCCATCACTATTAAAACAACCATTATCTTGCTTGCAGATACCATTTAAGCCCCACCCCCACTTTGCTCAAGAGCGTATGCAGCCTGCTTTACCGCTTGCAGTATCTTTTCAAGCTCAACTTTATGCCCCGGGTTCTTAGCGTTGTTAATATCATTTGAGATGCTGTTTTTAATTAATTTGAAATAGTACCGTGTTGAAGGGAAAGGTATCAAAGCATCAATAAGGCCGTACCCAAAAAAACTTAGCAGTAAATACAGAATCGCGAAAAGCCAGCCATAAACCACAAAAAATGCAACTGCTGTACCAAGATGCAATAATCTGGTCAACCAGCCCATTATTCCAACCCAATTCGGCGTTAACAACATCTGATATTCTGGATTACTCGCCCCCGTGTGCTCTCTTGATAATAATAATGTCACCCGCTGATATTTAAATACATAATTAAATATCAGCCAGTCGACAATTAGCAGCACTATCGCAATGTTCATAATCCCTCTCTAGCCTATAATATTTACTTCATAGTATACGGCATTAGCAGTAGATATTCCTGCATCTGTACATGCAGGTCTTTTATAGGCATGTTTCTGCTACACTATGTTAACAAGGTAGCTTTAAATGGGGGGATAGATCGTGTTGATTCTAGGAGAGCCTAACGATAAAGGCAGGCAGCTAGAGGAACTTACACGCGTTTTGCTAGCCAACATGAGTGTGACAGATATAACCGTTCGCGAAATACGGGCGGGTGGAGAGGAAATTGATGTTAGCGGGAGCCAAATTCTTCCTATGCTAGGAGGAGCACAAACGCACCAGATTATCTGCGAGTGTAAAGCACATAATAGCCCTATCGACCTCCCGCAATGGCTAAAATTTTTAGGAAAGGTTTTTGCGCAGGAAAAATCTTGTGGTGTGAATATCTCGGGGTGTTTCATCTCGCTATCAGGTGTTAATGGTAATGTTATGGGGCACTTTAAAGAGCTCCGTAACCACTACGACAAAATAAATCTGGTAGAGGGCGATGATTTGCTAAAGTCTGTTTCAAAGGTTTTTAACCTCTCTGAATTAGACGTGGTTAAACTAACACTAAGTAAGTATACGGATCGTCAAGTATTCAGACATGATATTGCTTACTATGATGGCTGTGTTTACTGGATTTTATTCTTTAGTGCTGATAAATACACAATTCTTGATTCAACCGGTGCATTATTGTCTGAAGAACAACGTTCAGTTTTGTGTCCTCTAATTGAGGATATAGAGAGTGCACGTTCTTACATTGACTTAGAGCAAGAGGAGCAAGCGCGCGAGAGACTCTGGCAGCTTGAACGGGATATTTTATCTCAAATAATGATGAATAATGGCAGTGTTGCTAGCAGTGAATTGATAGCGATTCAAACGGGTCAAAATGGTTTTACAGCGGAAGAATGTGAAAAAACTATAGATAACCTAATAGGCCATGATTGGATTCTGCGAAGTGGTGACCGACAAGAGGTGGGGTTTCATGCTGAAGACGCAGATAATTATTATGAACGTTTGGCATTAATATATCGTGTTCTAGTTGCCAGGCCTCCCATTGTTGAGGTATTGGGTTGCGACTATTTCGATGCCCATATTAATGAACGCCTGATAAGTGAAATACAGAGAATCCAAGGGGGCTTGGTGCTATCGCCTGAAGATATTGAAGAGATTAGTAATGTCTTAAAAATATCACCCCACGCATTGTCGAAAGCATTACGGCCCGACCCCATAGTTATTGCATTAAATGCCCAACCAGGCTTAGATGGGGCAGATTTAGACAAATTTAAGGCTAGCTATTTTATGGTCCAGCTATACTTTGAATTAGCGGAAGATTTTAAAAGCTCTAGCTTTCTATTTAAGTACTTCTATGAAACTCGTGGCTTAAGAGAGATTGATATTCTTCAGAAGATTCAAGTCAAAAGTGAGACAGGGATTGAATTAGATAGAGAGATGCGGCAACGGAGAGGCCTTGAAAAGGCATTCTCAGTCATAGATGAAGAAATAATGGATGGCTATTTGCCTAGCTTGCTACCTGATAATACGCCAGAGCCATGGGA
The DNA here is from genome assembly GCF_054640775.1 of Candidatus Aquicultor sp. Classification (NCBI taxonomy): domain Bacteria; kingdom Bacillati; phylum Actinomycetota; class Candidatus Aquicultoria; order Candidatus Aquicultorales; family Candidatus Aquicultoraceae; genus Candidatus Aquicultor; species Candidatus Aquicultor sp. Next base: position 3,501 of record NZ_JBTSLF010000017.1, read on the forward strand.
TTATTAAATAATGGCTTGGCACAAGGCTTTATTTAAGATGCTAGTCTTTCCGGGACGGTCTGAGGGCATAAACGGGTTAGACTCACCGTAGATAAACTCGAAAGAGATTGAGAAGGATAGCTATTATTAATAGACATAGGCAAGCTGCTAACGCTCATCTAACGTAGGTACAAATAACACCAAAGACAACCCCTAGCCATTGCATAAGATAGCTCTTTATATTCACAAATAACAAGGAAGAACACCAGAATATAAGGTGTATTTTCCCAGGCAGGACTACGAATCAAGAGGTCGGGGGTTCGAATCCCTCCGGGCACGCGAAATACACCGATTGTTAAGCTCCAGTTTGCACCGATGGCTTCATCACGCCATCGAATCCGATCTCGTAGACTACACCCGCTTCATCCTGCAACGTCGCACGAACGTTCTTTAATGCATTAACCGCAGCTTCTCGCGTGGTATACGACCATATCAGCACCTCTTCGCCGTTTGGAAGGGTGATTCCGTAGAACTCATAGTGATTACCGTATGCCTTAAATGAGAAACCTACCATGTCATAAACACCGGCGCCCTCAATCTCTATCGTATCGCCATGTTTGGTAGTTTGTTGTACCCAAACCCACATACCGACTCCTTTTGTGGTGTTACCTATTATTGCCGCAAAGCTTTTATATCCCTTTAACTATACCGCTTAAACCCTACTGGACATAGCGATATTAAACGGGTCTCTAGTGAAAAAAATTTAAGCGACGAAATGGATCCGTCGCTTAAAAATATAGTGGCTCGGTGAGTTATTTGAGGAAAAATGAGGTAAGTTAAGCTTTTCCGGTCCTAACTTAGTTAACAATTGATACAAACTCGTTTAACTGCTCCCATGCTCCCTTTTGTAATTCCAATATTATCAAACAATTATGCATAAATCAAGGCTGATAGGTAACATTAATACATATTATTGTATAATCTATGCATGCTCTCCCCCCCCACGGCCCACCCAATCGGGTGAAAAACGACGTATTTTTGCACGGTAAACATCTATCCCAACCTTGGTTTATAATAAAGCGAGGGCTATGGAAAGGAGACCTTTATGGGAGAGAAGACGTTTACGAATTTTGAGAGAGTCCACTAATACGTGATGACTACGGATGATATCAAGTACATGCAAAAAGCGATCGAGGAGGCCAAACTGGCCGCACGTGCGGGCGAGGTGCCGGTTGGCGCGGTTATCGTGTGCGACGGCGAGATAGTCGCGCTTGCCAGGAATGAGCGCGAGGAACGCGAGAGCGCTACGGCGCATGCCGAGATTCTTGCGATTGAAGAGGCCTCAAAGAAACTTGGGCGCTGGCGGCTGAGCGACTGCACGATCTATGTCACCAAAGAGCCCTGCCCGATGTGCGCGGGCGCGATTTTTCAGGCCCGGATGAAGCGGTTGGTCTTCGGGCCATCCGACCAGAAATCGGGCGCGGCCGGCACCCTCTACAATATCGTGCAGGATGAGCGCCTTAACTGGCAGCTCGAAGTCACACGCGGCGTCCTCGAAGAAGAAAATGTAGCGCTGCTACAGGAGTTCTTCCGTGAGCGCAGGGCAAAAGACACTCGGTAAGATCATCGTAAGTTTATGAAGCTTTCTTAAAGCCCTCCGTGTCTTCCTTGAGTATATCGACGGCTTCAGTAACATCCGAGGCGTAGCGTAACTTATGTGGGGAATCGAGTATCGTCTGCACTAATGCCGTCCGGTCCGGAGGCCCGGCGATAACAAGGGTCATCTTGGAGAGCCACGCTGCAATCTTCCTGCAACTCAGGCTTCTTACTTGATCGGATATCGATGAGCACTCTGCTATATCGATGATGACCGGCACCTCGCCGTGCTCGGAGTACCCCCGGGCGAGCAGGTGGATGGAATTGAGCGTGGAAAGCTCCAGGCTTCCCTTAACTTTAATAACGGGGAACCCGCCCGAGAAACAGGTTTCCATTCTTGTTTCGACCATGTAGACCTTCCTTTAATGGTATAAGCGTTTTCGCATTACTTAATTATTTCCATCGCTGTCTTTAAGAAACCCATATGTGGTTTTTGTCATGGACGTCGCGAGGATCCGCGTCACGCCGACGTTGTGTTAACGCACAAGACTTGGTAAAATTATTACGCCGTTCGGGCGAGTCCGTACGGCGTGCATCTATCTAAACACCACTGCTGGAGGAGTCGCATAGTCCGGCCGAGTGCGGCGGTCTCGAAAACCGTTAGGGGCGCAAGTCCCTCGAGGGTTCGAATCCCTCCTCCTCCGCAAAATAAATAAGCCGGATCAGAATTCGGCTTATTTATTTTGTAGAACGGAAAAGCGCCCGCTTGGGTAAAGTGCCCAAGCTTACTGTATGTGAAATTCTAGTCGCGTGTGGTAAAATTGCAAGGTGAAAAAATGTTCGAAAGTTTTTTCACAGTGATGTTTCATCTGGAGGAGTCGCATAGCTTGGCCTAGTGCGCACGACTGGAAATCGTGTTGGCGGGGAACCGTCTCGAGGGTTCGAATCCCTCCTCCTCCGCAGATGACCGTGCTAGGTGGGGAGGTAGCGGTGCCCTGTTGCCCGCAATCCGCTATAGCGGGACTGAATCCCTGCTCGAGGCTCCCCGGTTGTGAGGTCGGTTGTTGCGCAAGTGGTATTGAGAGTCGGGTCCTGCGCAACGGAAACTCGTGAACCCCGTCAGGTCCGGGAGGAAGCAGCGGTAAACGGGCTATTCCGTGTGCCGTGGGGAAGCCTGGCTGGAGCTAACTACGTAGCAGCGCTTGGGGCCGGATGTCAGAAGCAGGTGCACGGTCGTCATCTTTTTCAACCAAAAACCGCCGGAGGCTTAAAAGTGGCGTACGTATCGCTGTATCGAAAATGGCGACCGCAGACCTTCGATGAGATAGCAGGGCAACCCCACGTTATCCAGACGCTAAAAAACGCGATCGACAAGGGGAGAATCGCCCACGCCTATCTTTTCTGCGGTCCACGCGGTACAGGAAAAACCTCGGTGGCGCGCATCCTGGCGAAAGCCATCAACTGTGCGCAGGGGCCTACGGCGACACCCTGCAATGAGTGCGATCCCTGCAGGTCGGTCAACGAGGGCAGCTCTATCGATGTATTAGAACTCGATGCGGCCTCAAACCGCCGGGTCGAAGAGATTCGCGACCTTCTCGAGAAGATCCCCTATAGCTCGACGCAGGGCGGCAAAAAAGTCTATATCATAGACGAGGTCCACATGCTTACCACCGAGTCGTTCAATACGCTTTTAAAGACGCTTGAGGAACCACCCGAGCACGTTGTTTTCGTGCTCGCGACCACCGAGCCGCATAAGGTTTTGCCCACGATTCTCTCGAGATGCCAGCGGTTTGATTTCAGGCGTATCTCGGTCGCTGATATCGAGGCGCGCCTGCGCTTTGTCGCTGAGGCCGAGCATATCGATATCGATGAGAGCGCGCTCTTTTTAATCGCACACCATGCGCAAGGCGCGCTTCGCGATGCGCTCGGGGTGCTGGACCAGCTTGCATCCTTCTCGAAGGAGAAGATAGCGAGCGCCGATGTCGTCGCGCTGTTGGGTATCACCGACAGTGAGCTTTTATTGCAGTTTTCCGATACCCTTATCAAGGCTGACCTTGGCGAAGGGCTTTTGCTTGTCGATGGCCTTATTGAGAAGGGTTTTGATCTTCGTCAGTTTATCCAGGACCTTTTGGGACATCTTCGCAATCTCTATCTTGCGCAAACCGTGCCCGATATGAGCCTTGCCAGTGTGCCGGATGAGCTGAAAGAAAAACTAACCGGGCAGGCGTCGCGGGTCAACCCGCGCTCGCTCCTCTTTTTTATAAACACGCTTAGCGACCTCTATAACCAGTCGAGGTGGGCGACCGATATGCGCCTGCTTTTTGAGATCGCCCTCTTTAAGATGGTAAAAACGGGCGATGATGCCTCTATCGAAGGCGTTATGCACCGGGTGGAGCGTTTGGAGAACGCCCTGGCGGGAGGGGTGGCGCCACCAGCAAAAGAGCGGGGACGGAAACCTGCCGCTACGACCACCCCTTCTGAGCCGGTCGAGGCTCCGGGGATGCCGGCGGGCGCGATAGTCGATATGGAGCTGGTGAAGCGGGCGTGGCCGCAGGTGTTAAAGATCATAAAAGAAAAGAAGCGCTCACGGTACGATTTCTTTGCGCGCGCCGCGCTCAATCGCGTCGAAGACGGGAGGCTGGTACTCGCCCTTAAGGAGAGCGATAAGGCATTCGTGGAGACGCCGGAGAATCTGAAGCTGCTTCGCGATGCGCTCAAGACCGCGAGCGGTGTCGCCGTCCCGATTATGTGTGAGCTTGCAGCGGAGGCACCCGGCAAAACCACCGAGAGACCTAGCAGTACGGTGGGCAGCTCAGTGAGTGATGCAACCGGTGGTAATGTCAAGACGGTTGCAGTTACACGTACCTCGGCGGAAGACGGTCTCATCCCATCCGACACCATACCCGCAGATGATTACATTAAATTGGTTCAGGATACATTTGGTGCTAAGATAGTCGAAGAAATTTCGATCGACGAGATTAAAAACCAGGAGGGCACATAGATGAAGGGCGGTCCACAGTACGGAAACATGATGAAGCAAATCCAGAAGATGCAGGCCGATATGGCAAAGGCCGAAGCGGAACTGGCGGAAATTAAAATAGAGGCGAGCGCGGGCGGCGGCGCGGTCAAAGCCGTTGTAACCGGCAAGCAGCAGCTTCTTGAGGTGAGAATAGACCCCTCGGTAGTCGACCCCGAAGACATCGAGATTCTCGAGGACATGATCGTTGCCGCAGTAAACGAAGCGCTGCGTCAATCTCAGGACATCGCGCAGAAGAAGATGGCCGAGGTAACGGGTCCGCTCGCGGGCGGTTTGGGCGGCTTAGGCCTGCCCGGATTCTAAAGAGCAGTAGGCAGTATGCAGAATGAGAGTCGAGGGTGCGGGTCATCGTAGACTGTGACTATGCTCTTGTATTTCCATCCCAAATGCTGCTTACTCCCTTCCCCTAACGCTTCTTTGTCCAAGAATTATTTTTAGGAATCAGGTATAATTAAGGGGCTATCAGTTCTCAGCCATCGCTAACAGTCAGTTTATCTCGACCCGTAGATGGGCCCTGTAAGCTGGTAGCTACAGCCACAATACGAGAAAGTAAGGTGTTATAGTAATCTATGTCCTACTACGCTGGCCCAGTTGCAAGCCTGATCGAGGAACTCTCCAAGCTTCCGGGTATCGGGCCGAAAACCGCGCAACGACTTGCTTTTTTTATCCTCAAGGAGTCGCCGGATGATGCGAAAAAACTGGCGCGAGCCATCGATGAGGTAAAAGATAAAATACGCTTTTGCGATGAGTGCTTTAACGTTACCGATGCGGTAAGATGCGAATTCTGCAAAGATCCGGGCCGCGACCAGGCGGTCATCTGTGTCGTGGAGGAACCCCGCGACATCGTCGCGCTTGAGAAAACCGGCGAGTTTAAGGGGCTTTACCATGTCTTGCAGGGTGCGATCTCTCCTATCGACGGCATCGGGCCGGACGATATTCGGGTTAAAGAACTTTTGAAACGGCTCGGCGAAAAAGATGTGCGCGAGATCGTTATCGCGACCAACCCCAACATCGAGGGCGAGGCGACGGCGATGTATCTCGCGCGGCTTATCAAGCCCCTTGGTATTAGGGTCACACGCATCGCCAGCGGCCTGCCCGTGGGCGGGGATCTTGAGTATGCCGACGAGATAACCTTAGGTCGCGCCCTTGAAGGAAGACGGGAAATGTAGTTTTACCGTTAAAATCATGATACTTTAGTTACTTTTTATTTACAGATAAAGGGAACGCTATTACAATACTTCTATTACCCTTTGGCTAGTGGCCATTGGCTGGTGGGAGCTTAGATATTTTCGGAGGTGACAATGGGAGAGGAAAAACTTACTGAGATTCGCTGGCACGCACGGGGTGGCCAGGGTGCGGTTACGGCCGCAAAACTTCTGGCGGAGACGGCCCTTTCGCAAGGCCAGTACTTTCAGGCGTTTCCGGAGTACGGCCCTGAGAGAATGGGCGCTCCGATTCTGGCATTCACGCGAATCAGCAACGAACCTATCCACATCCGCAGCAGTATCACAAATCCTGAGATCGTCGTGGTTCTCGACCCGACTCTTCTTAGCGCAGTTGATGTTACTGAGGGCGTGGGTGCAGACGGTGTTTTAGTTATCAACACCGGCGAGGAGCCGGCGGCGATTCGTAAAGCCATGAAGCTGAAAGGCCGCAAGGTCTATACGGTCGATGCGACCAAGATCGCGCTGGAGACAATCGGCCGCGCAATTCCAAACACACCCATGATGGGTGCGCTAGTTCGGGTTACGGGTGTAATACCGATTGAGAACGTGACGGAGTATCTGCGCAAGTCATTCGGCAAGAAGTTCTCCGAGGAGATCATCGAGGGCAACGTAAAGGCCGTCGAGCGCGCCTACGCGGAGGTGAAAGCAGAATAATGAGTAAAACACAGACCAAATGGAACATCAAAGGCATTGAGAGCTGGGGTTGGAAGAAGCATCCGCTGGGCGCTACCATCCCCGAAGCCGGCAATGCCGCTGACTATAAGACCGGTGGGTGGCGTTCGAACAAGCCGGTGCACGACGTGGAAAAATGCACGAACTGCCTTCTCTGCTGGATCAACTGCCCCGACTCGTCCGTAAGCATTAAGGACGAGAAGTGGGACAGCTTTGATTACGACCATTGCAAGGGCTGCGGCATTTGCGCCAGCGTTTGCACGCCAAAGGCCATCACGATGGTCCCTGAAGGAGGCGAGGAATAATGGCTACAACGGTTACGAAAGCTGTAAAAGCTACCAAGGCAAGCGCAAAGCAGAAGACGGTCGCCATGACCGGTAACATAGGATGCGCGCTCGCCATGAAGCAGATCAACCCGGATGTTGTCGCGGCGTATCCGATCACCCCTCAGACGACGATCGTCGAGGAATTTGCGAATCACGTGGCAAACGGCCTGGTGGATACCGAGTACATCAATGTGGAGTCCGAGCACAGCGCGATGAGCGCCTGCATCGGTGCTTCTGCGGCCGGGGCCAGGGTTATGACGACAACCTCGTCCCAGGGTCTTGCGCTTATGTGGGAGGAGCTTTCCATCGCATCGGCGATGAGGCTGCCAATCGTGATGCATAACGTAAACAGGGCGCTCTCCGGCCCGATCAACATCCACTGCGACCACTCGGATTCGATGGGCGCACGCGATATGGGCTGGGTGCAGATCTTCGGCGAGACCGCGCAGGAAGCGTATGATAACACGATCATCGCGATGCGCGTTGCCGAACACGAGAAAGTAATGCTGCCGGTCATGATCATGCACGACGGCTTTATTACAAGCCACGCGATCGACCGCTTTGATGTGTTAGAAGACGATGCCGATGTTAAAAAGTTCGTCGGCGAGTACGTGCCGAAGCGCGCGCTGCTCGATACCGATAACCCGATGACGTTCGGTCCGTTCGCGATGCCGCCATATTACTACGAGCAGAGGAAAGCCATGCGCGTCGCGCTTGAGAACGCTAAAGATGTCGTTCTTAAAGTTTCGAAGGAGTATGGCAAACTCTCGGGTAGGACGTATGGCCTGTTCGAGGAGTATCGTCTTGATGACGCGCATATCGCCATTGTTGTTATGGGCTCAACTGCCGGTACCACGCGCTATGTTGTCGATAAACTGCGCGACAAAGGTATGAAGGTCGGAATGCTCAAGCCACGGCTTTTCAGGCCGTTCCCATCCGAAGAGATGGCGGCGGCACTTTCGCATATAAAGGCGGTAGCGGTTATGGACCGCGCCGATTCAATCGGTGCGCCCGGCGGACCGGTCTACATGGAAGTTAAATCGGCGCTTTACAACAGCGCAAAACGTCCGCACGTTCAGGGCTATGTATATGGTCTTGGCGGTCGCGATACCGGCCCGGATCAGATCGAGACGGTTTTTGAAGATCTGAAAAAGCTGGCACGAGGCGAAGAGGCCCCGCGCGACGCCGTTACATTACTTGGAGTAAAGGAGTAGGAGGCAGATGGCAACTATTAAAGAGCTTAGTCATAAAGAAGAACGCCTTACCGGCGGCCACAGGCTGTGCGCTGGTTGCGGAGCCTCCATCGCTGTTCGCCAGGTGCTGCTTGGCGCGGACGGCCCGGTAGTTGCGGGCTCGGCGACAGGATGTCTCGAGGTCTCGACCACCCCGTATCCGTTTACGGCATGGGACATCCCGTTCGTCCACAACGCGTTCGAGAACTCGGCGGCCACGATGAGCGGTGTCGAGGCGGCATACAATGCGCTTAAGAGAACAGGAAAAATCCCTGCGGATAAAGAGATAAAATTCGTCGCCTTCGGCGGCGACGGCGGCACCTACGACATCGGTTTGCAGTCGCTCTCCGGTGCGATGGAGCGCGGCCATAACATGCTCTATGTTTGCTATGATAACGGCGCATATATGAACACCGGTATCCAGCGCTCGGGTTCGACCCCGTTCGGCGCTTCGACGACGACATCGCCGGCCGGTAAAGTACGCCAGGGTAAGCCGCAGATGAGAAAAGACCTTACTCAGATCATGGCGGCACACAACATCCCGTATGTTGCGCAGGCGAGTATCAGCCACTGGAAGGACCTCGTCAACAAAGCAGAGAAGGCGTTTGCGGTTGACGGTCCGGCCTTCATCAACGTGATGGCGCCATGCCCTCGTGGGTGGAGGGTCGGCAACGACCAGACGGTCGAGATCTCAAAGATTGCGGTTCAGACCGGGTTCTGGCCGCTTTATGAGGTCGAAGACGGCGAGTGGAAGCTCAACTTCAAGCCGAGGGAACTCAAGCCCGTCGAGGAGTTCTTGAAGCCCCAGGGTCGCTTTTAGCACCTGTTCAAACCGGGCAACGAACACCTCATCGAGGAGTTCCAGGCCCAGGTCGACACGAACTGGAACCGGCTTAAGAAACGCTGCGGCGTAGAGTAAAGCCGGGGGTTCTGGATTCTTAAACCAGGGTCCGGGGTAAAACAACTAGGTATAATGTGGGACCGAGCTTGTCTCGGTCCCTTTGTGTTGGATAAACAATCCTAAGGAGAGATATACTATATTCATGCGACCGGATATCCCGTTTAGCCAGTATGCAGAAGAGGCGGCGCGCGACGTGTTCATCGTGGTCGAGCCGATCGCTTTAAAGATCGAGGACGGCGAAATCGACGATGCCCGGCAGATGCTGGGTCGTCTCACCCTGTGGTTTTTAGACCAAATCGAAGCCGGAAAGCTCGAGCCATGGAAGGCGCGCAACTCGTATTTCTTACTCAACGTGTACCTAACGGACAATTATCCAGGGAATATTCTGGGCGAGGAAGCCCACGAGCTTATTTACGAGGGGACCCTTCTTCATGAATATGGTAAGGACTTCGGCCCGGATATCGGCTATATGAGAGAGCTTGCAGGACGCCTTTTAAGCGAGCATCCACAGTAAGACAAATGCACAATCGTAAGCTAATTACAATCTGTTATAAATCTATTATAGATTTCTGTAAAATTTATAATAAAAGCTGGGTTAACCTGGTCATGCGCTCTTAACGGTCATATCGTGCTTTATACATCTACCCGTCTAAAAAGCTCTTCCAAGTCGTCTTTGGTAAGGGATTTGCCTACATCGCCTTCGGATAAGAAGTTATCGAACAGCGCTTTCTTGCGCTCCTGGAGCTTGAGTATTTTTTCTTCGATGCTGTCTTTGGTAATCATTTTATAGACAAATACGTGCTTGTCCTGGCCTATGCGGTAGGCTCTGTCCGTAGCCTGGTTCTCAACCGCCGGATTCCACCAGGGGTCAAGGTGGATGACGTAGTCGGCGGCGGTAAGATTAAGCCCCGTGCCGCCGGCTTTAAGGCTTATCAAGAACAGGGGGACATCGCCTTCATTAAACTTCTTAATGACTTTCGAGCGGTCGCGCGTGCGCCCGTCCAGGTAACAATACGGGATGTTCTTGCTATCGAGCCATCGCTTCAACAAGGCGAGCATTTGAGTAAATTGGCTGAAAACGAGGGCGCGGTGCCCTTCGTTTGCAAGTTGCCCGACCATCTCCTCAAAAAGCTCCATTTTGCCGGATGTCTTTACCTTATGCGGGGCGACTTTAAGAAGTTGGGGGTGATTGCAGACCTGCCGTAATTTCAAAAGGGCGTCGAGAATCGTAATATGCGACCGCTCGATGCCTTTTTTAGCGATCGACTCAAACACTTTGGCCCGGTAGGTATTTAAAACCTGCTGGTAAAGGGTTCTCTGGGATGAAGTCATTTCGCAGTAAGCGATGATCTCAGTTTTAGGCGGCAGTTCCTTTGCGACATCCTGCTTTACCCTTCGCAAGATAAAGGGCTTCAGCCTTCTTTTCAGTCTCTGAAGCGCCACCATATCTCCGGTTTTCGCGATCGGTTTTTCATACCGTTTCTGGAAACTTTTGTGGCCGCTCAATAATCCGGGCATCAGGAAATCAAAAATCGACCAGACTTCGGTAAGATTATTCTCCATCGGCGTACCCGTCAAGGCTAACCTATGATTCCCTGTCAAACGCTTGCATAGCTTGCTCGTTTGGGCCGCCGGATTCTTTATAAACTGGGCCTCGTCAAGGATTATATAATGGTACTCGTGTTTCTGTAGCTCCTCAAAATCGCGACGCAGCAGCGCATACGTAGTGATAACGATATCGGCGCTTGCTATACCTTCAAACCTCTGGTGACGCTCTGGGCCGGTAAGCACCAGCACCTTTAAATCCGGTGTAAAGCGGAGGCTTTCTTCTTTCCAGTTATACGAGACCGAGGTCGGCGCTACGATCAACGAGGGTTTTGCGGCACGCCCCTCGTTTTTCTCCCGTAAAAGATGGGCGAGCGTCTGGACGGTTTTTCCCAGGCCCATGTCGTCTGCTAAAATGCCGTTAAACGAAAAGCTTGAGAGGAAGCCAAGCCAGTCCAGGCCGTCTTTTTGATATCCTCTGAGAGTGGCCTCCAACCCGTGCGGGATATCGACCTTCTCTATCCCTTCAAACGAGTCAAGCCGTTCTCTTAGCATATCAAAAGAGGCGATAGAGTTCAGATCAATCCCCGACAGGATTTCTTCCGCCAGCGGGATATTATGCGACCTGAGTTTTAACTTGCCGTTGTTTGCGGTAGTGGCTATTTCCTGTCCTTCAAGATCAGCCAACTCTTCAAGGGGCGCGGTTACTTTATGCAACCAGTCAAGCGGAAGCGGCGCCCAGCTATCGTCATCCAATTGGATATACTTTCTTCCTGATTTGTAAGCTGCCAGCACGGTGGAGATATCGAGAAGCGAATCGCCGTAGCCAACCTCAAGGTTGAGATCAAACCAATCGATACCGGACGATATTCTTGCTCCAACTTTCGGCGCAGTTCTATTCAGGCGAAGAGAGCTGACCTCTCCCACGACCTCCCAGCCCCGAGCTTTTAATACAGCAACCGTATGCCACAAAAAATCTAAAGCGTCATCCCCATGGAGTTGGCCGGTTCCGGCAGGGCCGAGCGTAACGCCTGCTTCTTCAAGCATCTTGCGAGCGCTCTCTTCACCATCCAGTCGCCTTCGCACCCAAAACGAATCTCCGTCGCTTGTAGCTTTTAGTATCCTGGCCGAAGTGCCCGGCTCTACTTGAGGGGGACCGTCACCGTAGGCGAAACAGGGTTTTAAAACGAGTCCCTCGCTGTGACCTTCAAGGTAGAGGACCGGTCGCGGCTGGATATCATCACGGGCATCCTGTATCCTGGTACTTTTTATTTCCAGCGCATTTTTATCTTGGAGCGTGTCGTAGTAGCGCTCCATAAAAAGCGAAACCTGATCTTCTGAGACAACATGCGGTTCCTTTAAGAACGCCCTGAGAACTGAGCCGGGCAGGTTCGCCTCGAGCGGGAAAAACGCACGGCCATTGGTTAACCATGGCTTGCTCTCGCCAAGGATAAAAAGCTTATCTTTGACCTCGTTAATTTTTTCAGGATAAAACAGCACTTCGAACTTATGATTCTCGCCATCCTCGATAAGAGAGAGACCCGCCTTTATTGGGGCTATAGCTATATGGGCCTTTATCTGGGTAGAGCCGAGAAAAACATATTCTTCTTCGGCAAGCATCCGCAGCAGGGGATCGGTGATGTCGGGTGAAATATAGGTCGTGGAATAAATTAGCGTTCTGCCAAAAGCAAATAAACCCAAAATAGCTTTATCCCTGTCACGAATGAATGTGCTCGGCGACATCGGGTCATAGTAATAATGCTCTTCCTGTCCCTTGCCGTTTTTTCCAATTCGCGCCTTAAAGAGTTCGATCGCCAATTGGGAATTGGTGGTTACGCCTAGTCGATATATCAGGCGGTAGTAGCCGGTTTTTCGCTCCGGCGCGGTTGAACCAACGATTTTATCCAGGGCATGTTGCCATGGGATGTAACTGTTATGGTTCTCTATTGTGAGCTGGTTAAACTGGCCTGGATAAGTATTTTCTTTTAGCGGTTGCGAACTATAATCCAGGTAGGCAAGGGCTAAAGCCACCGCATGTTTGCAGACATCCGACCAGCCGTACGGGCAGTTGCACCAGCAATCAAGGTCGCCGTCCCTGAAGTCGATCCCGGTTGTGTAACGGTGGTTTCCGGAACCTCTTACTGTACCCGTGATGTATCCCAGCTCGTGCTCCTCCCAATCCACAACCTTGCCGTCTTGATAATATTGGCGGCCACGGCTGTAGATCGCCGGCAACGCGGCGTCCTTGATCATCTCTCGCGTTAGTTTATATTTCGAAATCCTCAAGCTCATTGTTTCAAGGTATTTTATCGGGTTTTCGGTGTCAAGCATTAGACAATGGGAGTGCCAGACAACGAGAGCATGAGCATGGCGACCGGTTCGGCAGATTTCCTGATGTCGCACATGCGGTTTACAGTGTCTAATCCAATCGTTACTGTTAACAACGTGTACACCATGGTATTTAGCGCAGATGAAAAAGTAGATAAGGCCTTTCGAAATGCCACGCCCCAAGCTAATATGATATAATCGCTTCGAAACTGATAGTAACGAGTATCTCTAGGAGCATTGAGGAGTGGATCAAATGAGAATAGGGGTCGTTCTTCACCCTGATCTTGAAGGTGGGTATACGGTGACCGTTCCATCTCTTCCCGGTTGTATCTCTGAGGGCGATACGGTAGAAGAAGCTCTTGAAAATATTAAAGAAGCAATTAAATTGTTCATAGAAAGCATGCGCGAGCATGGCGAAGAACTTCCTGAAGAGGCAGATGATATTTTTACCGCAGTTGAGATTGAGGTAGCTTAAGTCATGACGAAACCCCCGCATCTTTCAGGCAAGGAGATCATCAAAGCCTTAGAGAGAGCGGGCTATTCAATCGATCGTCAGCGCGGAAGCCACGTTATTTTAATGCATGCTACTCGCCCCAGAATCTCTGTGCCGAATCATAAAAGCGTAAAACCAGGAACCTTGCGCGCAATTATAAAGCAAACTGGATTTACGGTAGATGAATTTGAGGAGCTTCTTTAAGAAATCTGTCTCGAACCGAACATTGCCTGAGCCCAAAGAGCCCGCTGGGTTATAGTAATCCAATTCCCTAGGCTTTCAGAACCAGCACGGTACCCAAGTGTGTCTCGAATAATTAAAACCATTCTCGATAATTCAGTGCTTGCTGCCGGTTAAATAGTACGAGCTTCTGAGTCATTACCAGTAAGAGCTAAGCCTCAAATCCTCCATCAATGAAAGTATTTAATTAATTTGATATTTGTAGCAGGAATATCTTTCAACGTAGAGAAAGTATAATTAAAGGCTATTACGACTAACGCACCGTAGCATAACCTCAGTAATTATTTGTCGACCTTTCTGCACCAAAAGAATAGACCTTACTTTCTATAAGTAATCAAAGACAAAATGCAAGTCTGATGATTTAAACCGGAGGCAGAAGCGTTGTTGGTTGAGTTAACGGAAGTTACCATAAATACCGATCAAGCAATACCCCAGGACTTCGCACCAAAGCTCAGAGGTTTTTTCGGCAATTATTATAGAAATCGGTTTGAATTTCACCAACGTGATTATAAGTTTTGCTTACGGTATCATCTTTGTCATAATCATAAAAACCGCTGCTAAAACATATAAGCCAGTAGCTGGGCGGCTTCAGCTAAAGGCTGGTATCAAGCGGCTTCTACTGCAGCATATTGATTTATAGAATCGCAAAGCATTTTGGCGTGCGTTCGGTGAAGGATAGCAGAGATATTTGACGGGGCTATAGTAAAACCAAGAGAGGTTTCTAGTGACAACCTATTACGCACATAGCGCTAATAATGAACTGCATAAACATACTATTAAAGACCATCTCCAATCGGTTAGCCGGATCATTGAAGGAACTTCTATTGGGCACGAATTTACTTGTGAGGCTCAACTGGCAGGATTATTGCATGATCTCGGTAAGTATGGCGACCTTTTTCAGGCGCGTTTGCGAGGTGAGGCTAGTGGGCTGGATCATTGGTCAGCAGGTGCATGGGTGGCATTAACGGCATATCAATCTGTTGCTGCGTCTTTGGCCATTCAAGGCCATCATATCGGCTTGCAACAAGGTAGCCGACCGACCCTTCGCAACATGGACCCGACGGTTCTATCTCAGCAGCATCCGTTGAAATTAAAGCTCAGCGATGTTGATCTCGGTAGACTTAAAACCCGTCTTAATAGAGATGGTATAAACGTCTTAGTGCCAAGCAGCTATGTTATCAATCCTAAAGAGGGTTTTAAGAATCCCGTTGCTTCAATGTTGGATGTTAGGATGCTCTTTTCGTGTTTGACAGACGCTGACTTTTTGGACACCGAAGCCCATTTTGATGGCAACGAGCAGGGAAAGCACTATCGAGAGAATGGTCCCAGTCTGGATGCGGCAAAAGCGCTAAGTGTGTTGGAGAACTTTATGGATAAAAAAGTTCGCAACAACAAAAACAACGCGGATCAGAACGTTCTGGACGCTCGCAACGCCCTATGGGGTATGGTGACAGCGTCAGCAGCCGCAAAACCAGGTCTTTTTACTCTTACTGCACCGACCGGTAGCGGCAAGACTCTTGCCATGCTCAAGTTCGCCTTAGAGCATGCGGACCGCAATGGATTGAAACGGGTCGTGTTGGCTGTGCCGTATCTATCTATTATCGAACAGACGGCGGCGATTTATCGGGATGTATTCCAAGCGTTTCCTGACAACTTTGTGCTTGAGCATCACAGCCTTGCAGGCTTGGGTAGCGAAGAATCGAAAAACGACGCCGAGACTGCCAATGACCGTGCTCGACGGCTACTATCGGAAAATTGGGATGCTCCGATTATTATTACAACTAATGTGCAGCTGCTGGAGTCGCTATTCTCAAACCGTCCTTCGACTTGCCGCAAGCTGCATAGTCTAATGGAATCAGTCATTATGTTCGATGAGGCTCAAACCTTGCCGCAGGCGCTCGCTGTACCGACGTTGGGGACGCTTTCCCATCTTTCGCATACATACCGATCCTCGGTTGCCTTTGCTACGGCGACGCAACCAGCCTTCGACGCATTGGATAACGCGGTAACGAAACTCGTTTCCGTGGGCTGGCAACCCGTCGAAGCAGCGCCCAATCATGCGCGGCTTTACGATTCCCTGCGCCGTTATAGCGTGCGCTGGCCTAAAGAAGGTGAAACAAAAGAGTGGTCGGCCTTTGCGGATGAGGTTAGCAATGAGGAGCAAGTGCTGTGTGTGGTGAATCTCAAGAGCCATGCGGCAGCACTGCTCGAAGAGATCAAGTACTATGATGCAGTTTTTCATCTTTCAACCAACCTCTGCGCTTACCACCGACGTTTTGCTCTGGATGTAGTCCGTACAAGGTTGAAAGAAGGCAAACCGTGTCGCCTGGTCTCGACCCAATGCGTGGAGGCTGGCGTGGACGTTGATTTCCCTGTAGTTTACCGCGCACTAGCGCCGCTTGACTCTATTGCCCAAGCAGCTGGCCGATGCAATCGTGAAGGGCGGCTAATGGACGAAGTTGGAAATCGTAAAATGGGCGAGGTGCGGGTCTTCGAGCCCGATGTTGATGGCAATTTCCGGAAGCGTTATCCAACCTACGCATACTTCCAGGCGGCTGAGGTAACGCGAACTATGCTCATAACAGCAGGCGAGTCAGGTCTTGACCTAAATGATCCAGCCGTGTTTCGTGATTACTACCATCGGCTCTATGACCTGAGCAAGCCGGAGACGCAAAGCAAGGAACTAACAGAGGCATTTTCATCGGTGGATTTTGTCCGTGTGGCGCAGGAATATAGGTTGATCGATAAAGCTGCCATTCAAGTACTTGTCCCATATCGTCCATATCTTGATGTGTACGATGAGTTACAGCATGACCAGGATGAACAAGGAATAAGCGCCAAATGGATACGCCGTGCCCAGGGGCTGGCGGTCAGCATTTTTCGCCCCGCACTCGATCATCCTGCATGGGAAGCACTCATCCCGGCAAAATTGCGTTACGGAAAGGGCGTTTCAGACGAATGGTTTATTCTTGAAGATCGTAACGGCCAGCTTTACGATGATGTCATGGGGCTGCAGCTGCCACAGTCCCAACAAATCCTAATTGGATAACGAAGGGAGGAACAATATGAGCAGACGGACACACACATTGGAAGTCTGGGGTGATTTTGCGTGTTTCACCCGCCCCGAAATGAAGGTTGAGAGGTTCAGCTATCCTGTTATAACTCCATCTGCGGCACGCGGAATATTCGACGCTATTTATTGGGAGGGGATACGCGACGGCCAGGCCATCCAGCCTTATTTCTATTGGCAGATTGAGCGGATTGAAATGTTGGAAATGCCGCGCTATATCGCCCTGCGACGGAATGAAGTCAAAGGTATCGTTCCAGGCAAAGCTATTCTTAATAAGTGGATGAGAGGCACAGAAAAGCCCGTGCCGCTATGGGCTGATAGCGATGATGCTACGACTGGTCGAACGCAACGCCAGACTATGGCACTCAAGAACGTTCATTACCGGCTTACCGCCCGTATAATTCCCAAGCCAAAATTCGGAGGACAGATCATAAAGTTCGATGAGATATTCGAAAGACGGGCAAAACATGGCAAGTGTTTTCAACAGCCCTTCTTTGGATGCAGCGAGTTTCCGGCTTTTTTTGAGTATGCTCAGTCAGGCGATGGGCACAAGCAACCAGTAGCGTTTGATCAACACATTGGCTTGATGCTCTATGATGTTTTCGACCTACGGCGGGAAGTCGTTCGGGACGACAGACCATTTATTTCCCTCTTTGACGCTACTGTGGTGAATGGTGTTGTAGAAGTGCCTGCCTTCGAGAGCGAGATGGTACGTAAGCCGAAAGAGGGAGGTGGATAAATGCTCCAGCATGTTATTGAGTTTGCAAAGAAGAACATACCCCATTTGCAGCCTGGTTTTGGGCCGAAGCGGGTGAGGTGGCGAATTACTATTAACAGTACTGCGGTCGTTGAACCATATGGTGATAGTGAATATGGAAGCGAGTTGGAGAGGTGTCCCGAATATCCTGCTAATCTTCTTCAAGGCGGGGGGCGCTGTCAATTTTTGGTCGATACTCTTCAGGTAATGCTTCTATTCTTGGACAAGAATGATGATCCTGAAAAGTATCAAAAGAAGCACACCTATTTTATTGAATTGCTCAAAATGGCCTCGAACACAATCCCAGAGTTGATCGCAGCGGCAGATTTCTTTGCTGACAGTGAAAAACTTCAAC
This sequence comes from Candidatus Aquicultor sp., assembly GCF_054640775.1. Taxonomy (NCBI): domain Bacteria; kingdom Bacillati; phylum Actinomycetota; class Candidatus Aquicultoria; order Candidatus Aquicultorales; family Candidatus Aquicultoraceae; genus Candidatus Aquicultor; species Candidatus Aquicultor sp. The sequence goes on from NZ_JBTSLF010000017.1 coordinate 21,258, forward strand.
TGTTACGGGAACGCCTAAACACATCAGGGGCCAAACCAACTGATAAAGCATTTTTCATTGTCGGCGGGTTCGATCCGCTCAAGCACGAACCATGTCTTGCATGGTGGACAGATTTTAGAGAGTCATTATCTGGTGGCGATAATACGTCATCACAGATGTTGTGTTTTTTGAGCGGAGATAATGCCGTTCCAGAAACAACACACCCCAAGATTTCTGGTCTCAAGTCGGTTGGTGGAAACGGTCAAGATACCCTTATTGGTTTTGATAAAAAAGCTTTTATATCATTTAGCCTAGAGCAGTCGACAAATTGTGCCATGTCGGAAAATGCTGTGAACTGCTATTCAAAAGGCCTTAATTTTCTTATTTCTAAGCATTCAAAAACGTTGGCTGGAACAAAGATTATCCATTGGTTCAAAGAGACTGTTAGGACTGAATACGACCCCCTGACTTTCCTCTACGACCCCCTCGCTTTCCTTAACGAACCGCCGGAACGGACGGAAGCGGCAGCGCAGAGTTCGGCCAGGCAGATTCTTGAGTCGTTGAGGAGCGGCAAGAGGCCTGTTCCTGCCAACAATCGCTATTTTACACTGACGGTTTCCGGCGCGTCGAGGCGGGTCATGGTGCGCGACTGGATGGAGGGAAGCTTTGAGGAACTGGTTACCAATATTGCAGCCTGGTTTGACAACTTTGAGATGACAAACCACTCTGGGAAGAATACAGCAAAAGACCCAAAACTTGAGCGAGTGGTTACCTGCCTGCTGCAACCGCGCAAAGAGCGCCAAAAGTATGATGATTGGGTGAAACCAATCGGTCACGCGAGACTCAATCTTCTCCATGCTGCAATCCAGCATCGGGCCATACCCTTTCATGTTATAGCCCGACTTGTAACACAACTCCCATCATTTTTTATGAGTGAAGAACTGAACCGCGCGCTTTTTGGAAAACAAGAGGATTCAGAGAATGCAGGTTTGTATCTTTCGCTACTCTATGCCCGCATGGGCTTAATCAAGGCCTACTTCATCCGCAAAGGAGGAGATAACTACATGAGCGTCTATTTGAACAAAGAACACCCCGAACCCGCATATCATTGCGGGCGACTTCTGGCGATGCTGGCTAGTCTGCAACGAGAGGCATTGGGCGACGTCGGTGCTGGTGTTGTTCAGCGTTACTATGTGGCTGCCAGCCAGACACCTGGCCTTACCCTCGGGCGGCTTTTCGGAAACGCCAAGAACCACTTGAGCAAGCTTAAAGGCGGTCTGCCTTTCTGGTACGAAGACCAGATAGCTGAGATTATGAGCCGCATCCAGGATCGCATTCCGGTAACCCTTGACCTCGAACGCCAGAGTCTCTTTGCTCTCGGCTACTACCAGCAGATCGCCGCTAATCGGGCAGGCAAAGACACTAAAACCAATGATAGCAATGCAACCAATGAAGGAGGCAATTAATGAGCATCCAAAACCGATATGAATTTCTCTATCTGTTCGACTGTGAAAACGGCAATCCCAACGGCGACCCGGATGCGGGTAACAGTCCTCGTATTGATCCGGAAGATATGCATGGTCTTGTTTCTGATGTGGCCCTTAAGCGCCGGGTTAGGAACTTCATTCAGGGAAAGTTTGGTGTTGATATTAAAGCCGCCGCCGCCAATGCTATCTATGTCCAGCATTCTACCAACCTTAATAAATACATTGCCAAGGCTCATGAAGAGACGAACGGCAAGCCTGAGGGTGGCGGGAACCGTAATCAAGTCGCAAATGCACGGGATTGGATGTGTAAAACCTTTTTTGATGTCCGTACCTTTGGCGCCGTTATGAGTACTGGTGCAAATGCAGGCCAAGTGCGTGGGCCGGTACAATTTTCCTTTGCTCGTTCGGCAGATCCCATTTTGCCGCTGGAGGCGTCCATCACACGTATGGCTGTGGCGGAGAAAGTAAGCAGTGCTAAAACCGCCGCGGATTACGAGAAATGGGAAAATGAGCAGGAAGAGGACAAGCTCCGCACCATGGGGCGTAAGGCGCTTATTCCTTATGGTCTGTATGTGGCTAAAGGCTTTGTCAGCGCCAATCTTGCAAAAGGGACTGGCTTTTCCGACGAGGATCTTAAAAACCTTTGGGAAGCGCTATTAAATATGTATGATCACGACCGCTCTGCTAGCAAAGGAATGATGTCATGTCGCGGCCTATACGTATTCAAGCATGTCGGAACAGATAGCGACCCGAGCCAACGTGTCAAGCAGGCGATGCTTGGATGTGCGCCAGCGCAAGTAATGCTTGATTCTGGCAACGTTATAACAATCAAAAAGAATGAAGATGCAATGCAAGCAGATAAGGTAACAGTGCCACGCAAGTTTTCACACTACAGCGTGACGGTAAACACAGGTAATATACCAGCCGGTGTTGAGTTATGGGTGCGCAACGATGCTGGCAATGGATTGAATAAGGTTTAATGGAATGCCTGACTGTAATTCGATTGATGAAGCAGATCGTGAGTTGATCGCTGTTTCTAGCCTAAGCCAATATAGCTACTGTCCTCGGCGGTGTGCTCTTATCTTTACAGAGCAATTGTGGAACGAAAATATATTCACAGCTAGGGGTCAGATAATGCATGAAAAAGTCGATTCGGCTGACCATGAGTCACGAGGAAGTGTTCGACTAGAGTATGCAGTTCCTCTGCGGTCAATCAAGCTCGGTCTAATTGGAAGGGCAGATGTGATTGAATTCCATAAGACGGAAGATGGGTGGAATGTTTTTCCTGTCGAGCATAAACTAGGCAAGCCTAAACCAGACAGTTCTGATAAAGTGCAGCTTTGCGCCCAGGCCATGTGCCTTGAGGAAATGATGGGTATTTCAATTGAGAGCGGTGCGCTGTTCTATGGACGCACACGTCGCAGGCTTGATGTTGTATTTGATCGAGACTTGAGGGCGGAAACTGAGACTACGGCTCGACTTGTGCATGAACTATTAGCGTCAGGCTTAACTCCTAAAGCTGAGTATTCGGCAAAGTGTAAGAATTGTTCCATGATGGAACTTTGTATGCCAAAAACCGGAAAGCACGTAGCTAATTACATTGAGGCCATGGTGAGGGTAGAATGAAACAGCATCTAAACACGCTTTTCGTTACAACTCAGGGTGCATATCTTGCAAAAGACGGTGAAACTGTTGCGGTCAGGGTTGAAAAAGAAATAAAACTTCGAGTGCCGATTCATACGATTGGAGGAATCGTCTGTTTTGGCCAGGTTAGCTGTAGCCCTTTCCTAATGGGGTTCTGTGCCGAAAAAGGTGTCTCAATAAGTTTCTTGACCAAAAATGGCAGGTTTCTTGCCAAGGTTCAAGGACCCGTATCGGGCAATGTGCTGCTTAGACGCGAGCAATATCGACGAGCAGATGATAAAGAAGCTGCGGCATCGATCGCACAGATGATCTTAATAGCCAAGCTTGCTAACTGCCGGTCAGTATTGCAGAGAGTGCTGCGCGATCATCCTAAAAAGGTTGCCATAAAAAGGGTTGCTCAAGCTTTAGACAAGATGACTGCGGCGATTGAAAGGCTGCGAGAACCTGAACTCACGCTAGACACATTGCGCGGGATCGAGGGAGAGTCGGCCAGCACATATTTCGGGGTCTTTGATAATTTAATAACGGCACAAAAGAACGACTTTATGTTCGATAAGCGCAATCGTAGACCGCCACTGGATAAGGTCAATTGCCTATTGTCCTTCGTTTACACATTGTTAATGCATGACGTTCGCTCAGCCCTAGAGGTTGTTGGGCTTGACCCGGCGGTTGGATTTTTACACAGGGACCGTCCTGGAAGATACGGTCTTGCGCTTGACCTAATGGAGGAGTTTCGCCCATATTTGGCCGATAGACTTGCCCTTTCGCTAATCAATTTATCACAGGTAAATGCCAAGGGCTTTTCTGCAAAAGAATCGGGTGCAGTTTGGATGGAGGATGAGACCAGAAAAGCTGTTCTAGTTGCTTATCAAACGAGAAAGCAAAAAGAGATTGTACATCCGTTCTTGAAGGAGAAGGTTACGATCGGTTTGCTGCCGTGGGTGCAAGCTTTACTGTTGGCAAGACATCTAAGGCGCGATATTGACGGCTACCCGCCTTTTATCTGGAGGTAGGCAATAGATGTTTGTTGTGGTGAGTTACGACGTCGCACTTGATGACGCTAACGGGCAGCGACGCTTGCGGCGTGTGTCTAAGGCGTGCAAAGATTACGGGCAAAGAGTCCAGTATTCAGTTTTTGAGTGCATAGTGGATCCTGCGCAATGGGCGATATTGAAGCACAGATTGATCTCAGAAATCGACCCAGAGAAAGACAGTCTGCGGTTTTATTATTTAGGCTCGAATTGGCGTCGTCGTGTTGAGCATATTGGCGCGAAAAAGACGATAGAACAAGACGGCCCGCTTGTGGTCTAGGGGACGGCGAACCGTAAGCACGCAACGTTTCCCAGGGAGGTTCGCCGGAACCATAGGTCGTATTTACAGCGCTTATTAGCACACAACTTAGTAGAATAATTGCTATATTTATGTAATAGTAAGCGCATGACCTGTTGCTTTATTAATGTGCAGGAGGTGATGTCTATATATGCGTCTCTCGCAAATTATTGATGTTGACACAGGTGAATATGTGAAAAACAAAGTGACAATAATGAAAACCGCAGCATAAATGCAGTCGCCCCCCATGCGGGGGCGTGGATTGAAACTAGATATCGGCCATAAACGCCGGTAATCCTTTTACGGTCGCCCCCCATGCGGG
>NZ_JBTSLF010000018.1:0-25875 GCF_054640775.1 Candidatus Aquicultor sp.
CAGTTCGGCGCTGTGGCCGTTTGCTACGCTTGGTTGGCCCGCTGAAACAGAAGAACTCAAGTACTTCTATCCGACAAACCTTCTGGTAACCAGCCATGACATCATTTTCTTCTGGGTTGCCAGGATGATCATGCAGGGCCTGCACTTTACGGGCGAGATCCCGTTCCATGACGTTTACGTGCACGCGCTTGTTCGCGACGAGTTCGGGCGCAAGATGAGTAAATCCAGGGGCAATGTTATCGACCCTCTCGATATAATCGACGAGTTCGGCACGGATGCGCTTCGCTTTACGCTCTCAAGCATGGCCACACCCGGCAGGGACATCTTCCTGTCTAAAGAGAGACTCGAGGGATATAGAAACTTTGCGAACAAACTTTGGAACGCATCGCGCTTCGTCTTAATGAACCTGGAAGATTACGAGCGTATCGATATCAAGGAATTCGACCTGACGCTGGCCGACCAGTGGATACTCTCTAGAATGAACCACGTCACGATGCAGGTCGACGGGGCGATCAATGAGTATAACTTCGCGGAAGCGAGCCGTCTCATCTATGATTTCTTCTGGAGCGACTTCGCCGACTGGTATATCGAGCTTTCAAAGCCGAGGCTTTACCAGAAGGAGGATGAAAGGGGCCGCCGTATCGCCCAGAACTTGTTGGTGACCATTATGGACCATACACTGCGGCTGCTGCACCCGTTCATGCCGTTTATTACAGAGGAGATATGGCAGAAACTACCCGGAGCGGGCGAGAGCATCGTCATCGCCCCGTGGCCGCAGGCCGATAGCGCACTGATAAACGACGCGGCGGAAGCCGATATGGGCCTTCTGCAGAGCGTTACCTCGTCGATACGGTCGATCAAATCGGTGCTCGGTATCGCGCTTACCAAACCGGTCAAAGTTCTTTTAAGTACGCCTGACGAGAGCAAGCGCACCGTCCTTGAGGCCGACAACTCATATATTAAGGAGCTGGCCTGGGTCGAAGAGCTTGTTATCGGCTCGGATATTATAAAACCCGAGCACTCGGCGGTTGATGTAGAACAGGGCGTAGAGATATTTATGCCACTCGCCGGTCTCGTTGATATCGAAGAGGAGAAGAAGCGTCTGAGCAAGGAGTTCGCCAAGACAGAGGCGGATGCCGAAAAGTCTCGGAAGAAGCTCGCGAACCCGCAATTCCTAGAAAAAGCAGCACCTGCCGTTGTCGAAAAAGAGAAGGCCAAGCTCGAGGAACTCGACGAGAAGGCGGCCAAGCTACGGAAACAGCTGGCAAGCCTTTAGGAATGTCGAATTATAGATAAGGGATTGGTTGTCGTGGGGGTGAGGCTTGTCTTTACCCATACCCATCCGTTTTAAGGGTCATAAGGTAAGAGCAGAATGACGTATGATGAAGCTTTAAACTACATAACGGGTGCTCTGCAGTTTGGGATCAATCCCGGGTTGCAGAAGATCGAGGCTGTCTGTGAGGCGCTCGGTAATCCGCAGCTTAAATATCCGACGATCCAAATAACGGGAACCAACGGGAAGACGTCGACTACCTGGATGACCAGGAAGCTCTTAAGCGCGGCCGGTTTTAAGACCGGTTGCTATACCTCGCCGCATCTTCATACCTATAGAGAGCGCTTCAGTATCGACGGCGAGACGATTTCAGAGGATGATTTTGCCGCGGCCCTGGAAGGCATTATGCCCGCGCTTGATGAAGTAAAAGAAGAGCACGGTGAGCTGACCGAATTTGAGATCCTTACCGCCATGGCTTTTTACTACTTTGCGGTAAGCCGGGTCGATGTCGCGGTGTTCGAGGTCGGGCTCGGCGGAAGGTGGGACGCGACGAGCGTCGTGCGCCCCAAAGTCGCCGCAATCACCGGCATCTCTTTGGACCATACCGACCGGCTGGGAAATACCGTAGAAGAGATAGCCTGGGATAAAGCCCATATAATCAAGGAAGGCGCCATGGCGGTCATCGGAGACGTTCCGGCGGGCGCGCTTGATGTCATCCAGGAGCGCTGCGCCTTGGTCGATGCCCCGATGAGGTTGTTTGAGCGTGACTTTGGCCCATGCGACGTATCCATTATTAAGAATGAAGGCTCACGTTTTTCGATCAACGGCGTGCAAGCATCCTATCAAAATATCCCGTTGCCGGTGTTTGGAGGGTACCAGGTTTTAAACTTCACGATGGCGGTCGAAATCCTCGAGGCGTTCAAGGGACAGAAAATCGAGGATGGGGTGATCGATAACGCGGTCATAGGCTTGGCATGCCCGGGGCGCTTCGAACTCTTCGAAAGAAACCCGCTGGTAGTGCTCGACGGGGCGCATAACCCCGAGGGCATGGGGATGGTAGTGCACGGTCTTCCGCAGGCATTCTCGTATAAAAATCTAATCGTAGTTTTATCTGTATCAAGCGATAAAGATATTGAGCAAATGCTTACCATCTTGATAAACGAGGCATCTATCCTGGTTCTCTCGCAAAACGAAAGCTATAGGTCGGCAAGCGTAAGCCAATTAAACGATGTTGCCAGCCGCACGGGAAACAGCTATATTATTGAACCAGACCTAGAAAAAGCGATCGATATGGCGATCGCAAAAGCGTCGCCCGAAGACCTGGTGTGCATAACCGGTTCTTTATATACGGTCGCCGATGCTCGCGAGATATTATTGAAGCGCAAAGACCTTGCTTCTCAAGAATCCGCTGTCCGGATGTAAGCCGATATAGCAATCGTCATAGCAAAATTTGTAGTGGTCATCGTCGTAGAATTGAGTACAATAGATACTAGCCACGGATAAGGCAGGGGGATAAGTGGATTTTTTTACTTCTATAGTCGAGTTCTTTAGTTCACCGGTTTTCAAACTCATCATCAATCTTTTATTGCTGTTTGCGTTCGTGCTGTATTTAAGTCTCGCCAAATGGACCTACTCGGATGCAAAGAGAAGGGGAGCCATGGCGTTTTACTGGACCATCGTGGCGCTTCTCTTTCCGCTAGCCGGCTGGATCGTCTACCTCATCGTGCGCCCGGGCGAGTACCTGGATGATGTCCGCGAGCGCGAGCTTGAGATCAAGGCGAAAGAGGCCATGTTAAACAGCAGCGATATGGTGTGCCCCGCATGTTATAAACCCGTCGATAAAGACTTCTTGCTTTGCCCGTATTGCAGGCGCCGCCTTAAGAAATCATGCCCTTCCTGTGGACATGCGCTTAATACGAATTGGGCGATTTGCCCCTACTGCCAGCAGATATTGTAACACCATTGTTACTTTGTCGGATAATTATCAATAAATTTGGTAAATTTTCGCTATAGCGCTTGCAAGTCCCGCTTAAGCCTGATAAATTATATGAGGCGCGCATGTTGTAACAAAATTCACAAAGCGTCGCAACCGGTGGAGGTACAAAATTGGAACGAACATTCACAATGGTAAAACCGGATGGCGTAAGAAAATCACTTGCCGGTGAAATTATCAAACGGTACGAGAGTGCCGGTCTTAAACTCATAGCTTTAAAACTAGTGAGGCTTTCCCAAGAAAAAGCTGAGGAGCTTTATTCTATCCACAAAGGGAAGCCTTTTTTTGATGAACTCGTCGACTTCATTACGTCGGGCCCAGTAGTCCCTATGGTGTTAGAGGGGGAAAACGCGGTAAGCCGCGTGCGCGACATAATGGGGGCGACTAATCCAAAAGAAGCAGCGCCGGGGACGATACGGGGAGACTTCGCCGAAGAGATATCGGAGAACATCGTTCATGGCGCCGACTCGGTTGAATCAGCTAGTCGTGAGATCCCAGTTTTCTTCAGTGAAATCGAACTTGTAGGTTAGCTGGGATTTTTGTATATTTAGTATGGCTTCGTGTGATTCGAAGCAAGATTGAGTAGAAGTTAAAGTCCTGCCGGTCATTATCCGATGAGGATGTGAACAGCGGACATTTGATAGAATAAAATGGGCTATCGGGAGCGCCTAATTAACTCAATCCTAAGCAATACAATAATGAATTGCTAAATGGACGCGCAATAAAGGTCTGATGTTATGTCAGAACCTAATTGCTGTTGCGTGCTGGCACTCCATCGAGCCCATTTAAGACCAAGGGGACGGTATTAAATGGTAAGCGAGATAATTTACTTTTCAACATTCACAATTATCGGTGTTGCGATTGTCGCTATTGCACTCGGATTAGCGAGAATACTCTCAACGAGAAAGCCAACCAAAGCCAAACTCGAAACCTACGAGTGTGGCAACCTCAATGTAACCGGTGACCCCAGAGTTCAGTTTAAAATCCATTATTATATCTTCGCTCTATTGCTAGTTCTTTTCGATGTGGAAATGATCTTCATCTTTCCGTGGGCGGTCGTCTTCAAGAGCCTCGGACTTTTTGCCTTCGTTGAGATGATAATGTTTATAGCTATACTTTTGCTGGGTCTTTATTATGCCTGGCGCAAAGGAGTATTAAAGTGGACATAAAACAAGAACAGCCAGATTACAGCACCAAGCTGGGCTTACTAAAGGAGCAGAGTCCTCCTGGAAATATCGTGCTTGCCAAGGCCGGTGATCTCATCAACTGGGGTCGCAAGAACTCCCTATGGTGGATGGGATTCGGCCTTGCCTGTTGCGCTATCGATACCATCATGATAATCAATCAGGCTAAGTTTGATGCCGACAGGATGGGGGTCGTATATCGAAATACCCCCCGGCAGTCCGACCTCATGCTGGTTGCCGGGACCATCACGCAAAAAATGGCTCCGATGGTAAAGCACCTGTATGACCAAATGGCAGAGCCTAAATATGTTCTTGCTCTCGGTGCGTGTGCGATCAACGGAGGGCCCTTCTATTACGATAGCTACACGGTGGTAAAAGGCGTGGATACACTTATTCCGGTCGATGTATATGTACCGGGATGCCCACCGCGACCTGAAGCGGTGCTTTACGCTATTGAGATGCTGAGAAAGAAAATCATGGCAAGAGGAAAGATAGAGTAATGAGCGATGAGAATATCATGAACCAGGACAACAGTGAAGAAATCTCCGCGGGCGTAAAGATCGTTGAAGAAAAGGGCATAGGCTACACGCTAACCGTAGAGCGGGAGAATCTCTTAAAGGCGGCTTCAGCGCTTAAAGAAGCCGGGTTTGATCTCTTCTTATTTGTCGGTGGTATTGATTATCCTGAGAGCATAAAGCTCACATACAGGGTTTATTCGAGCAAGAGACAGAATAAACTCGCGGTTATGATAAAGACCGAGGTTCCAAAGAGCGATCCCACGGTTGATTCGCTTGTTCCGCTTTGGTCGGCGGCAAATTGGCACGAGCGCGAAACATTTGATCTTTACGGTGTTATCTTCAAGGGTCATCCCGATTTGCGCAGGATATTTATGCCGCAGGATTGGGTCGGGTATCCGTTGCGCAAGGACTACAGCGACGACCACATGACGGTCATGGATGACGGCAAGAAAGATAAAGAGAAGGCGGCCGCCAAAGATAAGCCCGCAGCCGCTGCACCGAAAGAGAGTGCCGAGAAGGTCGAGAAAAAGACGGCCGAGGCACCGGAACAACCAAGCGAAATCGCGGATGCAAACGAAGTAAGCACGGATGGGTCTGATAAAAATGAGTAAACTTGAAGAGATGAAAACATCTAACGACAACTTAAGCGAGTTGGAAAAAGACTTGGCGCTTAATGGTGAAGAAAGCACTGAAGACATTGTCACGGAAGAGCTGACGATTCATTTCGGGCCTCAGCATCCGAGCGCTCACGGTGTCTTCCATGCTATCTTCCACATCAAAGGTGAAGTCGTTACGAAGATCGAGCCCGATATAGGCTACCTGCACAGGTGTTTTGAGAAGATAGCCGAGAACAGGACCTATACCCAGTTCATACCGTACACCGACCGCATGGATTATGTGGCGTCGATGACGAATAACTGGGCGTATTGCATGGCGGTCGAGAAACTCGCCGGCATAGAGGTTCCGGAGAGGGCAGAGTATATAAGGGTTATAGTGGGTGAGCTGCAGCGTATCGCGTCGCACCTGGTATTTCTCTCAACCGCCGGTTCGGAAGCGGGCGCCCTCACGCCGTTCGTCTATTTCTTTGACGAGCGTGAAGGGATATTGACCCTTTACGAGAAGATTTGCGGCGCGAGATTGACCTACAACTATATGCGAATCGGTGGAGTAAGGGCCGATGCACCCGACGGATGGCTTGATGATACGCTTGCTTATGTCCTTAAGCTTAAAAAGAGAATGTATGATTATGACCGGCTGGTGCTCGGTAACTATATCTTCAAAAAGAGGTTCATCGGCGTTGCGCCGTTTTCAGCAGAGCAGGCGTTAGATTGGGGCCTTACCGGGCCACCGCTGAGATCGACAGGGGTCTCGTATGATGTAAGGCGGGCAGATCCCTATTCCGTATATCCGCGGCTTGAGTTTGACGTAGTGGTCAAATATAAAGGCGATAACTACGACCGTGCATGTATCCGTTCCGACGAGATCAAACAGAGCATACGGATTATCGAGCAGGCGATCGAGCAAATCCCAGAGGGGCCGGTCATGGCCGATGGCATTGCTAAAGTGTTTAAACCGGCCGCAGGTGAGGGATTCGGTCACGTTGAATCCCCCAAAGGCGACCTTGGTTTCTATGTCATAAGCGATGGCACGACAAAGCCATATCGTGTGAAGATACAGGGTCCAAGCTTTGGAAACTTACAAGCACTTCCCGCCATGGCGGAAGGCACTTATATAGGTGATGTAGTCCTTACCCTTGGAACTCTTGATCCGGTCTTTGGAGAGGTGGATCGTTAATGTTATCAAGTACTAAACTTCTTGAATTTGCAAACAATAATGGTATACCGGTGTGGGCGCTCGATGCGACTATCGCGATTGTGTTTGCGATTGTGCTCTTCGCTATTTGCGCTGTAAGCGTCATCATTAACGTCTACTTACTACGTAAAGTATCGGCCGACTTCCAATTGCGCTATGGGCCGATGCACGTTGGGTGGCATGGCGCTCTGCAGCTGTTCGCCGATGCGATCAAGCTTCTATCCAAAGAGGATATTTTTCCGTCAAATGCCGATCGCTGGATATTTCGCCTGGCGCCAGTAGTGGCATTTGTGCCGGTATATCTTGGGTTTTTAGTGTTACCGATAGGCAAAGGGATGGTCATACAGGACTTAAACGTAGGTCTACTCTACATTCTGGCAATACCGGCGATCGGCGTAGCGGGCATCATCATGGCGGGTTTCGGGTCATATAATAAGTATGCCATTATAGGGAGTCTTCGCTCAGCAGCACAGATGGTAAGCTATGAAGTGCCGAGGGCGCTATCAATCATTGGGATCGTTATGATCGCCGGATCTGCAAAGCTCTCATCGATCGTTGGCGCGCAGCATATATGGTACTTAATTCTGCAACCTATCGGGTTTGTGGTTTTCTTGGTCTCTACGCTTGCGGAGATTAACAGTACGCCATTCGACCTTCCTGAAACTGAATCGGAACTGGTCAATGGCTATTATACCGAGTATAGCGGCATGCGTTTCATGTTTTTCTTCTTTGCCGAGTATGTAGCATTATTTGCAGCGGCAACGCTTACAACGGTGCTGTTCCTCGGCGGCTGGCATGGCCCTGGGCCGGAGTACTTGGGGCCGATTTGGTTTACGATCAAGACGTTTGCAATGATATGGGTCATTATGTGGATCAAATGGACACTGCCGCGTTTCCGTATAGACCAGGTAATGGACTTAGGGTGGAAGGTACTCTTGCCCATAGCCCTTATTAATGTGCTGGTTACCGGAATAGTAATAATGATAATTTAGTAAGAAGGTAGATGACATGGCCGGAAGAATCTCAAGTTTCATAGATGCTTGGAAGAGCATCGTCATAGGTCATAGCATTACGGCGAAGAAATTACGCGAGCCACGATCAACGTTTTTCTATCCGTATGAGCCGCCGAAGTTGGAAGAGCGTTACCGCGGTGCACCGATGTTAGTTCGGATCGCCGGTGAGACCGATGAGAAAGAGGCTGCCTGTACCGCGTGCGGTTTATGCGCCAAGGCATGCCCGGTAAATTGTATTACGGTCGAGAGAAACAAAGATAAAGAGGCGCCGCTTAAGGCAGCCGTATGGAACCTCGACCTTACAAAATGCATGATCTGTGGCCTTTGTGCAGAGGCCTGCCCGCAAGGCGCAATAAAGATGAGCCATGATTTCGAAAATGCGGTGTATGTTAAGGACAAGCTTATCTATGATATGGAGCATGTCCTGAGAAGGCCGGTAATGGTAAAACCCGCGGAAACGGTTGTAGGGGAGTAGGTACATGATCGAACAAGTTATATTTTTCGCCTTGGCGGCCGTAGCGATCATAAGCGCAATCGCGGTAGTGACGAGCAAGAATTTGTTCCACGCTGTGATGATACTCGGAGGATTTCTGCTGACTATAGCCGGGTTCTATTTCTTGCTGAGCGCCGATTTCGTCGGAATCATGCAGGTGTTTGTATATGTCGGTGGTGTAATAGTTGTTATGCTGTTCGGTATTATGTTAACACCTCATGAGGCCAATATAAGAGACACGGCTAAGTTACAGCAAAAACTGATGACCTATGTCGCGGTTGCCGCGTTTGTCGGGCTTTTGGCCATGATGTTCATAAAAACAACGTTTACCACATCATCGGCTGAGCCCGTAAAGGATACCGTGTCTCTGGCAGGGAAGCTGTTTATGACGAACTACGTGTTGCCGTTTGAGGTCATATCCGTCCTCTTACTGGCTGCGTTAGTCGGGGCGATAATCGTCGCCCGTAAGGAGGAGCGCTAATGAACATACCTCTGGAATGGTGGCTTATATTAAGCGCGATTTTGTTTGGCATAGGATTGATCGGGGTTTTATTGAGAAGAAACGCGGTAACGATACTGCTTTCAGTCGAACTCATGTTGAACTCCGCCAACCTTAACCTGGTGGTTTTTTCACGGCACGTAACGCCGGACATTGCGACGGGGCAGATGTTCGCCCTATTCGTGATGGCGGTTGCGGCAGCCGAGGTGGCCGTAGGGTTGGCTATCATATTATCGATTTACCGAAATGTACGATCGGTGAATCTAGACGACTTCAACATATTTAGGTGGTAGCGGGAGCAAAATGATGAATTACCTTTCGATTATTCTGTTGTTGCCGGTCTTAAGCTTTTTGGTGCTCGTAGTCTTCGGCAAGAAGTGGGGCGAGAAATCCGCTTACGTGTCGATCGCGGTCATGCTGGTATCGTTCGTATTGTCGATTAAGGCGTTACTCTTTACCATGGGCGGCATGAAAATGGTAACGACCTTTACGTGGGCCTCAATCGGCAATTTCAAATTGACCTTCGGCCTGCTGCTAGATCCGCTGGCTGCGATGATGCTGGTAATAGTAACGCTTGTCAGCTTATTGGTTCAGACCTTCTCATTCGGCTATATGCACGGGGATAAGAGAATCGGCTGGTTCTACGCCTGCCTCTCGATGTTTACGGCATCGATGTTGTTGCTGGTGTATTCGCCAAACTATGTACAGACATACATGGCATGGGAAGGCGTAGGCGTGTTCTCGTATCTCTTGATCGGGTTCTGGTTTGAAAAAAGAAGCGCGACGCAAGCTGCGAAAAAAGCCTTCATGGTTACCAGGTTCGGTGACCTGGGCTTTGCGGTTGGCTTGGTGCTTCTCTATATAACGGCGGGCACGCTCGACATGGATAAAGTGTTTGGGATGCATATCCCGGAGGCGACAGCGGCGCTGATATCGATCCTGTTCTTCTGCGGAGCGGTCGGCAAATCCGCGCAGTTCCCGCTTCACGTCTGGTTGCCGGATGCTATGGAGGGTCCGACCCCGGTTAGCGCCCTCATCCACGCAGCGACGATGGTCGCGGCCGGCGTATACCTGGTCGCCAGGTCGTACCCGCTCTTCGAGATGGGTCCGGTTTCGCTGGAAGTCGTTGCTATTATCGGCACGATTACGGCGTTTATGGCCGCCACGATCGCATTGACTGCAACTGATATTAAGAAAGTGCTGGCGTATTCGACGATCAGCCAGCTTGGATACATGATGATGGGCCTCGGCGTAGGCGCCTATGCGGCCGGCGCGTTCCATCTTATGACGCACGCATTCTTTAAAGCCCTGCTCTTCCTTGGAGCGGGTAGCGTAATCCACGCCGTTCACAGCCAGGAGATATTCGACATGGGCGGCCTCTGGAAGAAGATGAAGATAACCTCGATAACGTTCTTGATCGGTGGTCTCGCCCTTGCCGGCGTTCCGCCGTTTGCCGGATTCTGGAGCAAGGACGAGATTTTGGCCGGCGCGTTCCAGAGCGGACATATAACGATCTTTATCTTCGGTCTTGTGACAGCGGCGCTGACGGCGTTCTATACCTTCAGATTGATATTTATCGTCTTCTTCGGAAAGCCGAGAGGACATCACAGCGAACACGTCCATGAGTCGCCGGCGGTAATGAGCGTACCGCTGATTGTTCTCGCATTTTTCGCACTGACAATCGGTCTGATCGGCTCGCCGTTCGCGCAAAACGCATTCCAGGGTTTTATCGCTCACGGGCACGAGGCCGAAGCGCCGAATTACATGGTCATGGGAGCGTCAGTTCTTATTGTGCTCATTGGTATAGGGTTCGCTTACATGAAATACATGACGAGTATGCTACCGTCAAATGTAATCAGCAAGGACAACTTCGTCTATAAGTTGCTGGTGAACAAATATTACATGGACGAGCTTTACCATTACATGCTGATAGTGCCGACCCATGCGATCGCGCGCGCCGCGCTGGTGTTTGATCAGACGGTGGTCGACGGCGCTGTAAATGGTGTAGCCTGGGTATCTATGCAGTTCGGAAAAGGGCTGCGGCATATTCAGACTGGTTATGTTCAGAACTACGCGCTTTACATGGTGATAGGGCTAGTGGTTTTACTAATATGGTCAATTAAGATTCTAGGCTTGTTCTAAGGGTGTGAAAAGATGAGTTACCCAATACTAACGATCACAATATTCTTACCGCTGCTCGGTGCGGTGCTCATGCAGCTAATACCGCGCGAGAAGGCCGCTGCGGCTCGATGGGCTGCGCTGTCCGTAACTATCATCAACTTGTTGATCGGTATACCGCTTATAACGGGGTTTAAGGTTGGAGCGCAGGGGATGCAGTTCGTCCAAAAGTTTGCGTGGATCAAGACCGCGGGAATCTCATATTACGTAGGTCTTGATGGACTAAGTATGCCGCTTTACGCGTTGACGTTGCTCCTATCGATCATTGCGATACTCGCGTCCTGGTCGATAAAGGAGAGGGTGAGGGAGCATTACAGCTTGCTCTTACTCCTCGAGGTCGGAATGCTCGGAACGTTTGCGGCGCTGGATTTCGTCGTCTTCTACATATTCTGGGAACTCGTCCTTATCCCCATGTACTTTATCATCGGTGTCTGGGGCGGGGAGAACAGAAACTACGCGGCATTAAAGTTCTTCATCTACACACTCGCAGGAAGCGTGCTTATGCTGGTCGGTATCCTCGCGCTCTATTTAACATCAGGCCTCGGCACATTCGATATGGTGCAGATCATGAATACGGGATATCACGGGGCGTTAGCGACGTTTATCTTTGTCATGTTCTTCCTCGGGTTTGCGGTAAAAGTGCCGATGTTCCCGTTCCACACATGGTTGCCTGACGCACACGTCCAGGCGCCAACTGCGGGCTCGGTCCTTCTTGCAGGTATTCTGCTGAAGATGGGAACGTATGCCTTTATAAGAATAATGGCGCAGATGCTACCTGGAGAATTCCAGAGGTTTGCGCCGTTCATTGCAGTACTCGCAATTATAAGTATCATATATGGCGCCCTCACGGCGCTTGCACAAAAAGACTTGAAGAAGATGGTCGCGTATTCCAGCGTAAGCCATATGGGGTACGTCATGCTGGGTATAGCGGCACTCACACCGGTTGCGCTTAATGGTGCGATTCTTCAGATGGTCAACCACGGGCTTATCACGGGATTGCTCTTCTTGATGGTAGGCTATATCTACGAAAGAACGCATACCAGGGACATCTCGAAGCTCGGCGGCCTTCAGGTCAAGATACCGATTCTCGGCGGCATGTTCGTGTTCGCCGCACTGGCTTCACTGGGATTACCGGGGTTAAGCGGCTTTGTCGGTGAGATTTTAATACTGTTTGGATCTTATGAACCGTATATGATATATACGATACTCGCGGTTATCACGCTTGCTCTCACCTCGTTTTACCTGATTCGAGCGAATCAGAATGCGATATTCGGGGCGGGGAAGGCAGAGCACGAAGATTACAAGGATGCAAACGGCAGGGAGCTAATAAGCGCCTTACCGTTGATAATTCTTATTGCGATAATAGGTGTTTACCCGAAGCCGTTCTTGCATTATATTGATCCTGCAGTAAATACCGTATTACAGATGATAAGAGGTAGCTAAATGAACTTAACGATTGATTGGTCTCATATTAATTGGTTGGCGTTAACGCCGGAGCTGATTATCCTCGGTTTTTCGATGGTAGTTTTGCTTGGCGAGTTGTTCTTATCGAAGACCTCAAAGCATATGCTCGGAGCGGTGACGCTTGTCGGTCTTATCGCGTCATTGGTGAGCCTGGGCTACATTTGGAACCTGCAGGCAACCGAGTTTAGCGGGATGTTTTCGGTCGACCTTACCGCGAATGTGCTGAAAGCGATACTGCTTGCAACGACGGCTCTCGTGGTGCTCGGCGTTCTAAAAGTTGATATGTTAATGGGCGAAGGCGAATTCTTCAGCCTGCTGCTGTTCTCGGTACTCGGAACGATGTTCATGGCATCGGCGTCGGATCTCATCATGCTGTTCATAGCGCTTGAGCTAACCGTTCTGCCATCATATATTCTTACCGCAAGCAAAAAGACCAGGCAGTCAACCGAAGCGGCGCTGAAGTATTTTCTGCTTGGAATGATCTCCTCTGTGATCTTGCTCTACGGTATGACGCTAGTGTTCGGTCTGACCGGTGAGACAAACTTTGCGGCGATAGCGGGCAAGCTGGCCGGACACGCAATCCAGCCTGCGCTTGTCGCAGCGATGCTTATGATAGTCGTGGGCCTTGGGTTTAAGATAGCGGCGGTGCCGTTCCATTTCTGGGCGCCGGACGTATACGAAGGCGCACCGATACCGGTCGCATCATACCTCGCAGCCGGCCCGAAGGCGGGGGGTTTTGCGGCGATTATCCATCTGTTCCCGCTGGCACTCGGGGTTGTTGCACCGGCGTGGGCGGGGGTATTTGCGATACTTGCGGTAGCGAGTATGGTAGTCGGAAACCTCGTCGCGCTTTCACAGACGCATATTAGAAGACTTCTTGGTTACTCGGCCATCGCACACACCGGATATCTGATGGTGGGTCTCGCGGTAGCCAATAAGCTGGGCTATACATCGCTGATGTTCTACTTCTTCGTGTATTCACTGGCGGCGCTTGGGGCATTCCTCGTGGTGCTAGCATTGGTGGAGCGCGGGTTTGGAGAAGACGCGAAAGACTTTGCAGGGCTTAGCAGGCGCGCACCATTACTTGCTCTCGCAATGGCGATATTCATGTTTTCGTTGGTGGGTATCCCGCCGTTTGCAGGTTTTATGGGTAAATTGTTCCTGTTTAGAGAGGCCGTCAGGTCGGATTTGATCTGGCTTGCCATCGTGGGCGTTCTCAACAGCGTTATATCGTTTGGCTATTATGTCACCGTCATCAGGCAGATGTACCTGGTTTCGCCATCCGAAGGAGAAGCGGTTGTAAGGATGAAAGTATCAAAACCGCTGTTTGCTTCGATTATGATTATCATGGCGGCGGTTATTGTCCTGGGAGTTTACCCGAACGCGTTTCTGTCTATAATTAAGCTATAATAGACGAAAACCGGGAGGGGTTACGATGGGCGAGGAGCAGTCCTTCGCGCTAATGGTAAGGCAGGCTCTCACCGAATATGATTTCGAGCGTATTGATATAGCACCCGGGAAAGCAACGGTTGTTCTGAAGCGGGAAGTCTATGCGGAAGGCAGCGAGAACGAAGTGCTCGAGTACGCCTTTCAAAACCCAACCCTGGTAAAAGTTATAGAAGCGTTGAAATCTTATTTGCCATCACTTTAACAATAGTTGAAGACACATAGAAAATTAAACCCTCACGTTGTATAACATGAGGGTTGTTTTATTATGGGCTATTATAAGCTAGAGGCCTGCTTTTAGCTTGCCGGATCGACTAGCTCGAAGCTCTTAATGATACTCTCAACGGCTTTGACATCCTTCTTTACAGAATCGCCGATGACGAAGATATGTCCATCATAGATTTTGCCGTGGTTGGTCATCTCAACCCGGTAATGCAGCCATTTCTCAGGTATGTTACGTAAATCCCATTTTTGCTGAACATGCTTCCGTTTATCTTTGGGGAAATTCTTGATGCCGGTTAGTACGGGAAGCGCCATCTTTTCGAAGTCTTTTGGGGTTCCATAAGCTTTTGTCGGGGCCTTTATCTTACTCGATGCGTTTTTATCGCCGGCCGTGCCGCTTTGCATAACAAACATGTAGACACCGTTTTTTGGCAGCTTCTTTACAATAAGGCCGCCACCGGCGTACAGGAGGTCGCTTCTAGTGATCGGTTTAAGCCAGAAGTCGTTCTTCCTAAAATTATTTACCGCAATTATTCCTTGGCCGTTAAATCTATCCAGTTTACCGCCATGTTCCGAGGCAGACCACTTGGCTGGATATTTGAAGCTGAAGTCGTCGCTCTTAAATTCGGTGAGTCCGTTACTTGCCCGCGAGCACGAGATGGTGACCATTGCGAGTAAAACTAGTACGATAGTTGCTGTGATTTTCTTCAATTGTTCCTCCTTAGCTTGTGTTGTGTTTAAGGCGTAAGCGGGTTGCGCATCAAAGTAAAGCGGTTTCATGCTTTTACGACGCTCCCTAAAACGACATTCATATATTTTAACACTCAACAAAACGTATTGGTATAATACAAGCGGTTGGTGGGGAAGCAATATTGTGGGAAACGTATTTTTATATATTTCGAAGAAACATGTTTTGTTTTTCCCTCAATCGGGGAAAAACAACCGTGAAGGGTAGAAAAGCGGTAGCGGCAAAGAACAATTAATGATTATTTTAACGATTCATTAATTGTTTAGGGCTAAAGCTTACAACACTGCTTCCGATAGATTACTTGTCAGGCAAGACGGGTTATTTAGAAGCTTTGGCGAAAGTTTCTAGGTCGTGGCAGACGGCTTGGCTGACAGCAAAGCCCCGCATCTTACGGATCGGGGCTTTTTCTTTGCGAATTTGCATGTTGAGCGCGCACTTTGCACAGGCTATGATTCTTCTTTTTCCTGCTTCGTGTCTTCTTTGGGGTCGGTTGATTTCTTTATTTCGCGTATGCTCTGGCCAATCGCTTTTCCGATGCCGGGAAGTTTCTTCGGCCCAAAAATAACGAGTACGATAACCAGGATGATCACAAGCTCGGGCAATCCTAGGGAAGGTATGAACGCCGGGATTGATAGTCCATCTATAAGAGGCGACACTGCGCATCACGATCCTTTCAAAACGCACATTTAAGTCACCCAAATCATAGCATTGATTGTGTGGTAAAGCCACATTTACAGGCCGTGGCGCGGCCGGGTAAAATGTTCGCGGGGCGCTTTGTACGACACCCTAACGCCGCCCAGACACAAAATAAAGCCGCTTTTTATAAAAAGCGGCTTTAGCTTTGCTGAGTGTTTGATTATGCGAGAACGGTGACGTTGGATGCGCGGGCACCCTTTGCCTCCATCTCGACATCAAACTCAACCGCAGTGCCCTCTTCGAGGGTCTTAAAACCGTCTCCGAGGATTGCCGAATGGTGTACAAAGACATCCGGGCCGCCATCATCCTGGCTGATAAACCCAAAGCCTTTTTTATTATCGAACCACTTTACAGTACCTTTTGCCAAATGTTCCACCTCCTAGCGCCTTTTAATAGTAAAGCTTGAAGACGCTAGGCTTATGCGAAACTTACGAGAGTTTACGACACCGACCAAAAAATAAGAACCCGCCAAACAACGAGCTCTTCTTTGCGAATTCACGTCTTAGCTTACTAAAATTTTACACTTTTTAAGGGATTTTGTAAAAGCTAACCTGCTGCATAATCAAGTACTTGGCTAGGGTGCGATATCACGGCGCCTGAAAACCAGGATGGAGCCGAGATAAAAGACGATAGCGGTGGCTGAGTAAACCAGCAGGCTTTTTGCGGGGATGTTGCCGGTGGAAAGCAGTTTTGCCGAATCGTAATAATGGAACAGCGAGACGTCGTCCAGCTTTTTCATCCAATCCCAATTGGCGAGGTTGCTGATAACGTTGAGAAAATACATGCTGACCAGCACGCCTGAAGTCGCAAGCGCGGCGCGGCCGCGCTCTCCTAAAAGAACGGAGAAAAAGAGAGCGATGGCGCCGATTGCCAGGAAGAATAGCGTGCCGATCACCGTGAGTGCGACAATCCCATCGATCTTAGGCTTCAAATCCACCATAAGCCCGAAAATGTAGGTCGCAAATACCGTCAGTACCACCATCAGTATGGTTGACCCAAAGAGGTTAAGGCTTTTTGTGACGAGGGCGGAGGTTCTGGTTATCGGTTGGCTGAGAAGTATCTCGATAGTGCCGCTCTCAAGCTCTTTGCCCAATGCGGCGGACCCATACCCGATGACGAAGGCGCCGATGATGACAAACCACATAAGGCCGAAGAACTCGAGCGACAAAAAGCCCTCGACGGTTGTAAAACTCACAGCCGAGCCACCGCCGAAGATCTCTATAAAACCTTTGGGGTAGCTCTTTAATAGTTCCTGTATCTCTGCCGAGCGCTGTTGCACGGTAGGGTAGATGGATATAAGAAGGTAGACGTAGAGCAGGAGCCCGACCATATATGAAGGCCAGCTTATGCGGATTTCTTTTAACGATTTTCTGAATAAGTTACCGTTCACCGGTGTTGTCCTTCTCATAAAATTCCAAGAATACCTCTTCAAGGCTTGCGTGGCTTGAATCCAGCTCTTTGACCTTATACTGTGCGAGTTTTTTGATGAGGGGGTCGATCTCTCCCTTAACCGTGATGCGCAGGTGGTCGTTGATTCTCTCGACCGCGGTAACGCCCGGCACGCGGAACTCCTCCTGATTAACAGACCCTTCGAACGAAACATCGACGTAGCGCACGTGTTTGGCCTCAAGGTCGCAGATGCGCTCGACCGATACCAGGTGACCTTCCTTGATGATACCGACGCGATCGCAGACCCGCTCTATCTCGGGCAATATATGCGACGAGAGAAAGATGGTTCTGCCACGCGAGCGAAACTCTTCTATAACGGCATAGAACTGCTGCTGCATCAGTGGGTCAAGGCCGGATGTCGGCTCATCCAGCAGCAGCAGCTGGGGGTCGTGCATAAGCGCCTGCACTATCCCAAGTTTTTGGCGATTACCTTTAGAGTAGTCTTTTATCCTCTTATTGAGATTAAGGTCAAAACGCTCGATAAGCTTTTCTTTGAGAACCGGGGGCTTCCGTGGGCGAAAGCGCGCTATAAAGTCAAGGAACTCGGCCCCGCTCATTTTCTCGTAGATGCGGATATCGCCCGGCAGGTTCCCAAGCTCTTCTTTAATGAGGGCCGAGCTTTGCCATGCGTCTTTGCCCAGGACGGAGGCCGTACCTTTTGTGGGGCGCAGGAGCGCGGTCAGTAAACGTATGGTCGTAGTTTTTCCCGCGCCGTTAGGACCCAGAAAGCCGTATACTTCACCTTTCTCGACGGTGAGGTTAAGGTCTTCGATGCCGCGCGTCTGGCCATAATATTTTGTTAACGAGACCGTATTGATTGCTGCCATTGTTATCTATAATTACGCATCGCCGAAGATATTCCTGCAAGAGACAAGCTCTTTTTTTGTGGTTGTGGAGATTATACTTCACCGTCTAAAACCCATTTTCCTGGGTATATAACGTTTGCGAATAGGAGGTGGTAGTATGTTTATAGATAACCTCGCGATATTGCTGGTCAACATGGCTGCGGGCTTCTTCCTGCTCGGCTACTATATTTACCGCGGCCTTGATGATCCCAACCAGCGGCGTTGGGCTCCCGGCTTTGCAATAGTGGGTATCGTCGCATTGGCTGTCGGTTTGCACGTACTGTATAGATGGCCGCTTCCTAGCTCTTACAACGTTGCATTTGGCGAGCCGACGGTATTGTTTGGTGCATTATTCCTGGGAGCTGCGCTGGCGCTGGCTCTTGGCTGGGATCTATTATCGGTCTCGGTATACGCTCTGTTTGCCGGCATTGCGGCCGTAGTAATCGGCGCCCGTATCGTTATGCTGAAGTTGACGCAGACGCCGGCCCTTTCGGGCGCAGGCTTTATTATCTCGGGCGTTCTCGGCATCGTTTTTCCTGCGGTTTTGTACCTGCGGAATAATATCGGTGCACGTGCGGTCTTTGCGATAGTGGCAGTCATAGCTGCCCTGATATGGGCATTTATTGGATACGAAGCGTTCTGGGGTCACATCGTTGAATTCGCGAAATGGGCTCCGAAATAACGGACAGCACCAGTATGTAATGAGGTTCTGAATAGAGCTTATTGCAGGGCGGTCGCATACCGGCGACCGCCCCTTATTTTATTAACCTGCGTTTCATCAGCGCTATCGGGACGAGAAAGAAAACCAGCGATAAGACGATGACTAAGGTCGCGCTTATCATGACATCCAGATTTAGTTTTCCCACGACAAGATTTCTGCAGACGACCACGACGTGGTACAGGGGTGTAAAAAACGCCAGCTTCTGCGCCCAGGAGGGAAGGGCGTTGACGGGAAAGAAAATCCCGGAAAACAGAAACAGCGGGGTTAGAAACACCGTAAAGAAGTAGTTAAACAGGTTGATATTTGAAACGAGCGCCGTAAAGGTCATCCCGATGACTGCAAACAACAGGGAAGATATAAATAAGAGCGGCACGAGAAGCAAGGCCAGAGAGGACTTCACCAATCCAAATACCGCAATGATCGCAAGGAATATCAAGGCATTCAGGAATCCCCTTGTGGCGCCCCATATTATTTCACCGCCGATCACGTCCTCGATGCTCAGCGGCGTGGCAAGCACCGCATCGTATGTCTTCTCGTATTTCATCCTCACAAAGCTGTCGTAAGTCGTCTCAAACGAGGCCCCGAACATAACAGTGGAGGCCATAAGGCCCGGGGCGAGAAATTGCAGGTAGCTCATACCTTCGATCTCACGCACGAAAAGCCCGAGCCCGATGCCGAGGCTGAGCAGGTAGATGAACGGCTCGATAAACGTCGGGGCTATCGCAAGCCAGAATATCTTTCTGAAAATCGTCCAGTTGCGCTGCCACATTCGTGCGACCCCGGTGGCGGATATCGACCGTGCGGCTTCGATTAACGGGTTCAATCTCTCAGCCTCCTTCCGGTGAGCTTTAGAAACACGTCTTCAAGGGTCGATCTTCTCAACAGTACGTAATCCAGCTTTAGTCCGGCCTGTTCGGCTACTTTTAGCAGCTCGTCGGCGGAGTTGGCAAAAAAAACGAGCTCCTCGTCCTGAGCCTCGTAGCTATCACTCTTGGGGCCAATGATATCGATAGCCGCTTGCGCCAGCCCGGGGGTCACTCTCACCTCAAGCGCCTCGCGGCTTACGTACTTCTCGACCAGGCCCATCGGTGGGCCTTCGGCGATGATCTTTCCCTGGTCCATAATGACGACGCGGTCGCAAAGCTGGGCCGCTTCGTCCATATAATGCGTCGTTAACACCATGGCTACATGCTGTTCTTTCAGGCTTCTCAATTTATCCCAGATCAAGTGCCGGGCCTGCGGGTCGAGCCCGGTTGTCGGTTCATCGAGGATTAGCAGTTCCGGCTCGTTAAGAAGGGCCCGCGCCAGGAGCAACCTTCGCTTCATGCCGCCCGAGAGGGCATCGACCATTGTCTTGGTCCGCTCCTCGAGGTGGATAAACTGCAACAGATCCATCGCTCGCTCGCGGGCCGTGTTTTTGGGGATGCCGAAGTAGTTGGCGTAGATTTCCAGGTTTTCTAAGACGGAAAGCTCGTTGTCGAGGTTTGTCTCCTGCGGCACCACCCCGATCCTCGCCTTTATCTTTCGGATATCCTCTCGCACATCAAGGCCCAGCACCGTAAGACCCCCGGAGGTCGGGGGAGACATACCGTAGATCATCTTGATCGTCGTCGTCTTGCCCGCACCGTTTGGCCCGAGAAAGCCAAATATCTCACTGCGCCTGATTCTCAAGCTTATCCCGTCGACCGCGGTCAACCCGTTAAAGCGTTTTACCAGATTATCAGCGGTTATCACGTAATCATCGATTGCATTACTCAAAAGCATCACCGCTTTCTATATACCCGAAATGATGTGTGTGTCGGGAGGCGATTAGCCCGAATATAAAATGTGTATTAAAGTCGTAGAAACATGTAGGCAAGCACAAGCACAGGATGCTAAAATACTAGTATCGTATGAGTGGTTTATGGTTGCTTGTGGCCTGTGAACGTAGCGCCCCTAACGCATGTGGTAACGGCAACCAATGAAATAGGAGGGGCATATGAATATCTTTTTGCGAAGTGACGTAAAAACGAAGCACTGGCGACCTGCAGTTTTTCTCCTCGAATGTATTCTTGTTATTGCCTTATTGTTGCCTGGGATAGCATTCGGGGCGCCGGCACCCGATTGGGGAGACAATGGGGTGCTGATCGCACGAAACGTACCGGAGTACTGGGACGCGATGCAAATCATCCCGGATAAACAGGGCAACGTGTTTGCGACCTGGTTTGAACGGACGAATACGCAGACCAAATTCTATACGCAAAAGCTTGGCAGTGACGGCACGTTGCTGTGGAGCCAACCGATCTTAGTGATGGACGTAAAAAATGCTATGTATGGAATGACCACCGCGGTGGAATCCGGTGGTGGCTTGATCGTCGCCTGGACGGACAACCGCAACAAGAGGAAACCCGATGTCTTTGCCCAGAAAATCGACGGCAACGGCAACAAACTCTGGGGCGACACCGGAAAGCCCGTCTATGTGGGCGCTGGCATGCAGGATATCAGGGCTGTGGTGAGCGATGATGTGGGCGGCGCTATCGTCGTATGGCGTGATGATGAGCGACCGGGTTTCTATATGCAAAGGGTAGACGGTAATTGCAACCCACAATGGCAGGCCGATGGCGTGTCGATTAACGATTTTTGCGGTATACGGGTCGATGATGACCAGCCGTACTATGGTGGCGACTCAATGGGGGATTGGATCAACATCCAGTCCGACGGCTCCGGGGGTCTGTATTTAAACTGGTCGGATATCAAGCCCAATTATATGATGGAGCCGATGCCGATGGGTCCCAACCAGGCTAAGCAGGATGGGCATTCATTCCTACTGCGGGTAGACCGCAATTGCCAGAAAGCCTGGCCGGTGGTGACGGTGGATATAAAGGGTGTGCCGGCCGATATGATGATGGGTAATCAGTTGATGGTAACAGGTGATAACTCAGCGATTATCGCCTGGTCGCAGCCAAATGGAAATCCGTACATCGTCGAGATGAAAGACAATGGCTATAGCGCATATTCAAATCCAGATGCCAATCTCTTCGCCGTGAAGGTAACCCCTGATGGCAAGCTTGCCTGGGATGCAAGTAAGCCGTTGATAACTATGAGCGGTGAGGCTAACCCACAGATGTACTTTATGGGAACGCCAAACGTGACAAAAGAAGGCCTTCTTTATTCGTTACCGACGACGAAGATGGAGAAGCGGGACGTCCAGGAACCCGGTTCGGACGGCAAAATGCATACAGTTAAAATGGATATACCCGTTGTAGTATCCACCGAGTTTGTTAATATCGATGGAACAGGGAAAACGACTTGGAAAAAGACGGTCCAGGGTGGCAATAGCTATCCGGGTATATTCCCCGATCTTAAGACCGGTGATTTCTTCCTTATGATGACCAAATACCTTGAGGATAATCCCATGCCCATGTATCCAGGGCAAGGGTTATATCAAATACGGATGCAACGATTCGATTCATCCGGTACGGCTCTCTGGCAGGAGGGTGGAGCGAATGTGACCGGCATAACCGGGATGATGGGTGTAATTCCCGTTCCGGACGGAGTGGGCGGTTTCTATACCACATGGCGCAAGCAGGTTGATTCCGCCTCGGCACCGGGGTTGCCGATCAAAGCCTACTACGGCCCCACGGCACCAGAGCAGATGCCCAAAACGGATATCTATGTACAGCATTTCCTGGATGACGGGAAATTAGCGAACACATGGAGCGACATGTCGGCTCAGGACTGGTCGCTCGAGTATGTCGAGGGCTTAGCCAGTGTTAAAGCGATCGGCGGTTACGCTGATGGTAGCTTCAAGCCCGCCGAGGATGTTACGAGGGCGGAGTTCGCTAAGATGGTGGTTGTGGCATTGGGTATTTTCGATGACACATCGACCGCTGCGGCAAGCCTGAAGGGAACCGATGCCGAACGTCACTGGTCTGCCCAATATATCGCAAAAGCGGTCGGCGCAGGTCTTTTGAAGGGATATCCGGGCGGCGGGTTCAAGCCGGATACCGAGATCACCCGCGCGGAGGCTTCTACCATTATTTCAAGGGCAAAGAATTTGCAAGCGGATGCCTCTTCTCAGGGGTTCTCCGATGTCTCGGCCGAGCACTGGGCCTGTGCGAGCATCGGCGCGATGAAGAAACTTGGTATCGTCAATGGTTACGGTGACGGCACGTTTAGGCCATCCGGTAAGACGACGAGATCGGAAGCCGCCAAGATGATCTATAACGCGCTAAAGCTATAGAGTCCGGGGGAAATAATATAAATGCCTGGTAGATTAGGTAATAATTGCAGGGCGTTCCTTACTATATTTGTGGTAACGGGAAACGGCGAGTTACTTGTAAAACCTTTGTGAAATACTGCACATAGCGCCTGAACGGGCGTATAATTGTATTAAGATGAAATTGTAAGGTCCGATAATTATTATTGGCAGCACCATGATAACGTTCGTTGGGCCTGGAGGCGAGCAGTATGTCTAGTGTAAAATCGACAACGGGGCACGCTTCGGCCAAGTACTCCATGAATTACCCCGCAAAGCATCAGTGGAGCCAAGCAGGAGTTAAGCTACCGGCTAGCTCCGCTTTGATAACCAGCCGGGGCCTTGTATTTATCGAGGGTCCGGTCAGCGCAGAAAAACTTCACGAGTATCGATTGGACGAAGGCTTAAAGAAGTTCCGCACCGCCGAACAGCAGAAAGAGGCGATGGAGGGAATAGCGGCCCTGCCCGAGAGCTATGTCTACATAGCCAGACAGAAGAAGACCGTCATCGGTTACGTTATGTTCTTACCCCCGGATGAGTATTTCTGCTGGGGCAACGATCAGATTCCGGGGTTACTTGAACTCGGCGCGATAGAAGTCACCCCAGCCTGGAGGCTCAAGGGCATCGGCTCGGCGCTCCTGCGCGAAGCGTTCAAGAGCACTACGCTGGAAGATTATCTGATAATCTCGATGGAATTCTCGTGGCATTGGGATTTGGAGAACTCCAAGCTCACACTCTGGGAGTACCGGCAGATGTTGATCGATCAGCTCGGCCACTTCGGCTTTGAGCTGTGGTTGACTAACGACCTCGATATCTTAAGCCATCCTGCAAACACCTTTATGGTAAGGGTGGGCAGGCATGTTCCCGAAGAGAGGATAGACCGATTGAAACAACTTTGCGTAAGCAAAAAACAGTAGAAATAGTAAAAGCAGTAAGAGCTAATTTTAAATTAGCCAAAGCCATAAGAAGAAAGACCCGAGCGCAGAAGCCCGGGTCTTTCTCGTGCTATTGGCGGTACCTACCAAATTACTTTTTGGTACATTTATGGGCTGGCTTCTTAAGGCATTTCTTAAAATGGACAATCGTGTCGCATTTGCCGCTTGCTGTCACAGTTACGCTTACGGTGCTGACGAGCTTATAGCCCTTCAGCCATCCGCTCAGCTTGTAGGGGCCCGGTTTAACGTTCTTAAACGTAAAACAGCCGTTTTTATCGGCTTGTGCGGCGCGCACTACTTTTTTGCAGTCGCTGGTAAGCAGGCGAAGGTGGGCCTTGGCGAGTGTCGGGTAAATAGTCGTGGCAGTAGTTATCGTATCAAGGACCGTGTAACCGGCGATGCTTCCGAATTTTACCTTATCCGGTTTAGGACAGTTGTTGTCCTTCTTATCCTTGTCTTTTTTGCCGCACTGGCACCGGTCACCACATGTTTGGGTTATGGAACATGTGCAATGATCAGCTACCTTGTGCGTTTGCGAGTTCACGCAATTGTTTGCAGGCTTATCGCCTTGCGGCTTAGCCATTGCAATGCTGCCGATTGACAGGATCATGATGACTGCCATGACGACGGCGAGAATTGGGCGGTATGTTCTCATAGTTCTCCTCCTTTTCATGGTTTAAATGTAGAATTGGGTTTCCTTCATGCTCGTGTTCTGAGCGACTGCCACAATAGTTATAACGTTGATGGGAATATTTTGGTTACGGGTTGAGTTAATATTTGCTAAAGATTTTATTACGGTAGTTTGTAGAGTCCTAATGATGTATTGACTTGCTTGGTTCTGCTGTTATGGGCTACTATGATTTGGGGATACACGAGCAAGGTCAAAGCATTCACTAAACACCTTTTAAAGTAGAACACAAAGATCGAGAGGGGTTAGCATGAATCTTTTCGGAAGATTTATCGGTATACTGTTTGCCCTTGTGTTAATCTTCGTTGGTGTAGTCCTTCTCCTTAGCAATTTAGGCTTTTTAACGGTCGATCCGTTCCGCTTGATTGCGGATTTCTGGCCGGTGCTTCTTATCATCGTCGGTCTTTACTTCATCTGGCTGCGGCTGCGCCCACCCCGGGCGATTAATCCAACTCCGGTCTCACAGGGACTGGAAGGCGCGTCCAGGGCGGATGTCAGCATCAACTTCGGGGCAGGTGCGCTTGGGGTGCATTCCCAGAAAACCGCCGATAATGTGCTGTTTGAAGGACACTTCTATTCGCGACCCGAAGTGACGGTTAGCAAGCGAGGGGACGTACTTGAAGCCAAGCTGCGCCAATCCGAGTGGCCTTGGACGCCGCACGCGCATTGGCAGGGGGACGACTGGAACATCGGGTTCAACGAGAAAACCCCGCTTACCCTGCGCCTCAGTACCGGTGCAAACAGGGCGTTTATCGATCTTACCGACAACAATGTAGAGCTGGTCGAGCTTAACACGGGCGCAAGCGATATGACGCTCAAACTTCCAAAAGCATCTGGATTTACCAGGGCTATAGTAAAAGGCGGCGCCGCCGACATCAAGCTCGAGGTGCCCCAGGGTGTGGCGGCCAGGATAAAATCGACCGGCGCACTCAGCTCGTTAAATGTAAACACCGGCAGATTCCCGCGCACAGACAGCGGTTATGCCTCACCAGATTACGACACCGCACAGAATAAAGTCGATATAGAAATAAACACGGGCGTCTCGAGCATCAGCGTTTGGTAAAAGGAGGGATGGTAGGTGGCCGAAGACAAGCAGCAAGGGCGAGAGGAACAGCGAAGGTCCGGCGCGCGCGGTGGCATCATCGTCGGTATAGTGCTCGTAACGCTCGGCATCATATTTCTACTAAACAACCTCTTTCCGGGGATGGAGTTTAACCGGTTGTGGCCCGTTATCATCATCGTCCTCGGCCTTGCGGTTTTGATCTCGGCGTTCATTCCGCCGTTCCGCGGCGGCCGCATTATCCGCGGCTTGTTTTGGATAACGATAGGGACGATCCTTCTTTTAAACACACTTGATATCATCCCGTTTAGCTACTGGCTGAACCTGGCGGTATTCTGGCCGGTTCTGATCATAGCGGCCGGGGTCGGGGTGCTCGGCAGTGTTACGCGAAGCAGGGTCAT